>NZ_CAWVOK010000010.1:0-10774 GCF_963930935.1 Candidatus Xenohaliotis californiensis | reverse complement strand
AAAAAAATAGATGATGGTAAACCTGGTACTGGTAAGATTACATTTGGCAATGTTTTTAGTCATAATGCTCTTTATGTGCAGACACCTACTCTAATCTGCACTGCACTGGGTTCCCCAGGTGATGCAGAAAATCAATGTACTCCAGATTCAAAATTCACCAACATTAGTTATAGCAACAAGGAGCCAGGTCATTTGATCTATCAACCAAAATGGCTGCATGATTTAACTGAGAATTAAGTCTTAAAAATATTGTAGCCAAATTTGTAAAAATTAAATAGTTGAATATACTCAATGTAGCCAGTTTCAATCTATTGACAGTAATAACTAAAAACTAAGCTATGGTATAAAGCTGTTAATATAAATTAGCTTTAATGGACATATCATTTTAAAAAAAATAGAATTATGAATTGTGTCAAACAAGTCAATTTATAAAAACTAAATGGTTATGATAATAATGCTAATATTTATAGAATTTAATGAATATTTTTATCAAAGAGCATAAATATATAACACTGATTTAAATTCTTATTATTATCAATATCTAGCTTCCTTGTTTTACCTATTTTGGATTTTTATAGCATTATTTTAAGATATGTAAATTTTTATGAGTATATTGATTAACTAATAAAATAACGTGTATTAGTTACACAAAACACATCAATAAAGATCACACCTATATTTTTATTGATTCTCTCTATAATGATTTTTTTAGCCTCATCCACAACACATGTCACAACTCCATGCATACAGGCAACTTTTAACACAAAACCACTATCAGTTTTTTTTGTTCCTATTGGTATAGCTTCTTCATCATTAACAATATCTTTTACTATATTTGGCCAAATGCTTTTAACTTCATAAGACCATAAACCTTTTTTCTTATTAAAAATTTTTGTTACAATATCTGTAAACTGATTATTACCTACCTTCATAAGCTTTGACTATATGTTTATTGGCAATTGGTTGAAAAATTTTAGAAACTTGTTGATAAATATTTTTTTTAAAAAATATTACATTTTTACAAACATCATCCCATCCACACCATTTCCACTGGGCAAATTCAGGTATTTTAGTAGTAACATTTATTTCTTGTATATCACCTTCAAAAAACATTAGAAACCACATTTGTTTTTGTCCCCTATATTGTGAAAATTGATGTCTTTGTGATATATGTTTTGGTATGTCATAGTAAAGCCACTTATCCATTTGCGCTATTATTTTAGCATTTTGCACACTGGTTTCTTCATATAATTCACGATATACTGCATCTTTAGGTGCTTCATTTTTATTAATACCACCCTGAGGCATTTGCCAAATGTTTTGATTATCGTTAACTCTCTTACCAACAAAAACATCACCTTTTTTGTTAATCATTGCAATCCCTACACATGGTCGATAAGTCTTTGGTGTGCTTATAGTCATTTTATTTATTTATATTTATAACAACATTTATATCATAATTATATTCTTTTATTTCCAATAGTACAGTTTTCTAAAATTATGTTTTATAATACAGTCAATATTTTAATAAAAATTTAACTATTATTAATAAAATATTAAGCAAATTTTCCAAAATAAAAAATTTACCAACTAACATGAAATACTCCATTAAAATTTTTGATTTAATTAAAAATAGATAGTGCCATCTTAAGATTTTTATTTTTGCATACATTCTTTTGACTTGCTTAATAGTACTTTTTCAGCAGTGGTTAAACAGTGTGCTTATCATAGTATTGATCTATAAAACAAGAAGACTCACTACAATGCAAAACATTTGGTAATGGAAAAAACCCCATTAAGCATTTAACTCTATGTAGTATGTATAGCTAAATTTGATTGACCAATAGAATGTTGTTTTTTTGTCAATAATTTGTCTACAGCAATGATATCTTGAATTATAAAATTAACACTAGCTGTGTTATTCCATTGGTTTAAAGATAATGTTCCAATAAGATGAACTATATTATTAGGTTGCACAGCATTGATCATTAATTGATTATTGGCTCTGAATGCTATTGCTTTAAAAAAAATATTATCACCATATACTTTAATTAAAAGATGCTCATTCTTTAATATTGTTACATTTTCTACTGTTACATTCTCAATTAGAATTATTGGCTCTGGATTACCTATTCCAAAAGGTGCTAATAATGCTATTTCATTGAATGTCTTTATATTTACTTCTGCGGCTGAGATTGTTAAATCAAAATATTTTTTATTTTTAATATGTTCATTAGAAAGAGCTTGTATCTTAAAAAATTCATACATAAATTCTTGCAACTTAGGGAAATTTTCCATGTTAATGCTAAATCCAGCAGCAGCACTATGACCACCACCATTGAGTATTATATTTTTTTGTTTAGCTGCTAATACACTTGCACCACAGTTTGCACCATTTACACCTCTCATGCTGGCCTTTCCAATATTTTTCTCATCAACTGCTACTACAATGGTTGTGATGTTAAACTGTTCTTTAATTCTTCCTGCTGCTATGCCTATAACACCAGGATGCCAATCTCTGCTAGCTTGTATTATAATATGTCCTAATTCATTTGGATTTATATGTTGTACTATGTCATTGTATACCTTGGTATCAAGTGAGCGTCTAATGTTGTTTAATTGCTCTATTTCTAGTGCTATATTATATGCATCATTGTAGTGTTTACTGGTAAGTAGATCAACAGCTAGAAGCCCATTTCCTACACGGCCACAAGCATTAATTCTTGGTCCTATTGAGAATGCTAGACTTTGCTCTGTTAAGGGAAAGCTAATATTGCTAGTTGTTGCCATAGCACTTAATCCTGGGTTTTTTTGTTCATTAATGACTTTTAGTCCTTTTTTTACTAACACTCTATTTAGTCCTGTAAGTGGCACAACATCACAAACTGTGCTTAGCGCCACAAGATCAAGAAAACTCATCAGATCTGGTTCTACTCTATTGGTAAAAAATTGTTTCTGTCTAAGTATGGATCGTACTGCAATTAAAAAGAGAAACACAACCCCAGCAGCAGATAGATTAGTATGAGGGCAATTCTCATCTTGTCTATTAGGATCAACAACAGCAATAGCAAGTGGCATATCAGAGTCTCCAATATGGTGATCAAGTACTATAATGTCCATTCCTATTTGCATAGCATACTTAATTGGGTCATTGGCTACAATGCCACAATCAACTGTTATGCATAGATTAATCCCCATTTTTTTTTGTAGCATTTTAAATGCATTACTATTTGGACCATATCCTTCAGTTAGGCGATTTGGTACATATACAATTGCATTAATACCAATTATATCTAGATAATTTTTAATCATTGCAGCTGATGTTGAGCCATCAACATCATAATCAGCAAAAACAGCTATTTTTTCCATATTAAGTATTGCATCAACAAATCTATTTGCTGCTTTTTCCATATCTAATAAATGCATAGGATTTGGAATTGATGTTTTTAGCTTAGGGAAGAAAAAATTATCTATGCTTTCTATTTGTATATCTTTAATAGTTAATAAATGAATAGTTATTTTAGATAGCTGTACATTACTTGTTGAATAGTTTGTATTGTTGTTTATTGCAGTCTGTGCAAACCAGATATTATTTTTAACTGAGCATAAACCTTGTTTTAGCTTATTTTCCACCTTGGTTTAATATATGATGAATGCAGATGGAGTATAAACAAATTTGATATAGTTGTACATCTAACAACCCACAATTTTATTTAAGCTGTTTATCTAACATAAATAACAATAACCATTTAATATGATTATATCTATATGGATGTGAGATATATGGCTAATGTTACAATACTAAAACTACCTTAACTATGGTGCATAGGGTGTAATTACCTCTGGTTGCTCTATCATTTCCATCAACCCTGTGTTTATCTCTTGAGCTGCTGGTGCCACATCATTCAATTCTTCTATTAATTGTAATGCTTCATTGTTATTGTGTATTGCTATATTGTAGAATATTTGCAGTTGTTTTGCTGATAATGGAAAATTGTTGTTTTTTAATACAGAAATATATTGAGGCAAATCATCAACATTACCTTCATTTAAGGCCATATATGCCAAACGTTGAGCTGCAAAATTTTTCACTATTTTGTTTGCTTTTCTGTCATGTAAAATGACATTATAAAGTCTTTTAACCTCTGGGTTGCTAGCATCTTGTTCATAGTATAGGTCACCTAGATATAGTGTAGCAAATTGCCTGTAATTAGTTTTGCTTTTGATCAACTGCTGTAAACTTTTTTCTCTTAATGGTAAACTCATGCTACTTCTTGATGATATTGCTTTAAACGCCAATGATCCATCTGCTGCCTCTTGCGCAATTTTTTTTTGATACCAAGATGCACCAACAAATGATAAAAAACCAAATACTACTATAATAAATATTATTATAGTACTATATTTGCGCCAAATATATTCAATTATATTATCAGTTTCTTCATGCCAATCCATGGATATAAACTATAAGCTAATCTAATATAACTATTTTACTAGAATATTTTCTTAAGTAAAGAATAGTAGTTTATGATTAATTTTATAAAAAATTAATATTTATATATTAATATTATCTTTAGTAAAAAAATTAATGGAAGATTTATGAAAAAGATAGGAGCATTGTTTGTTGCTTGTTTTTTCTTGATAAGTGCTACTGGTTTTAGTGTTAACTGGAAGAAAGTTAACTTCACTAAACCAGAAGGAACAAGCTATCAAAACGACTTAGGAATGCAATTAAAAAGATTGGCTAATGAAGAGGTTAGGGCACGCAATTGGAAAGCAGCTAACTATTTTGCTGATAAGGCTATTAACTCATTTAAAGGACACAATATACTGCCATACAATCCTAAGGGCTGGGTATATTCTAGCAAGGTTTCTTATAATGAGCTTTTAGTTGCCAGAAAGATGTTGTTGGAACTTCAGAATAATACACAAAAAGAAAAACATCCACATCTTTTAGCTAGAATGACTGCAGATTTTGATTGTTGGGGCGTTAGGCAGCAAGCAAATAGATATATTGCCACAGCTTTAAAATGTAGAGATAATTTTTTTAAAATTGCAAATTATCTTGATCGTTCAAGTAAATACTATAATGGTCATATTAATCAAGTATCTAAAATAATCTCAAAAGAAAAAAATTATGATAATGTTTATAAAATGGATCTAGTATTTGGATGGAGTGCTACATCTTTATCAAAAAGTGAGCTTTGTAAAATTGACAAAATAACAGATTATTTAAATAGTATTAAAGGTAATTATAGTGTTGTATTAATAGGACACGCTGACCAAACTGGTGGTCACAAGGTTAATCATTCATTTTCATATGCAAGGGCAATTACAGTACGAAAAGAACTGATTTCTGTTGGGATTCCTAAAAATAAGATCAAGCTATATGCCATGTCTAAGGATATGCCAATTGTTAATGCTGAAGGCAAAAAAAGATTGGTGAATAGGCGTGTTGAGGTGTATGTATTAGACAATGGCTATGCTGCTACTGTTAATGTTAGATAGTTTGAATTGATTTAACATTTAATACTATAAACTCATTAAAGCTCTGCTCCTTGAAGGAGCAGAGCTTTTTTATTGCCTAGCAATTCAACAAACATATTGTTTCACTGCTGCACAATATGCTTTAATGCCTTCATTATTAATGATAATTACATATACTTAACTGCCAATAAATAGTTAGATGTACTAGAGAGTAACATTAACATTCATTGTTAGGACAATGAGCAACTAATGCATTTAAAAATGATAATTAATACAACAGAGTCAGTTCACTGTACTGCAGTGTACATATTTAGCCATATGTAAGTTTGATGAATATCCTAAAAGAGAACAATTTCTTACAACTTTTCAGAATAATAAAGATTTTTTATTGTCAACATTTTGAAAAATTTAATAATCTTTAAAAGTAAATACTATAATGGTCATATTAATCAAGTATCTAAAATAATCTCAAAAGAAAAAAATTATGATAATGTTTATAAAATGGATCTAGTATTTGGATGGAGTGCTACATCTTTATCAAAAAGTGAGCTTTGTAAAATTGACAAAATAACAGATTATTTAAATAGTATTAAAGGTAATTATAGTGTTGTATTAATAGGACACGCTGACCAAACTGGTGGTCACAAGGTTAATCATTCATTTTCATATGCAAGGGCAATTACAGTACGAAAAGAACTGATTTCTGTTGGGATTCCTAAAAATAAGATCAAGCTATATGCCATGTCTAAGGATATGCCAATTGTTAATGCTGAAGGCAAAAAAAGATTGGTGAATAGGCGTGTTGAGGTGTATGTATTAGACAATGGCTATGCTGCTACTGTTAATGTTAGATAGTTTGAATTGATTTAACATTTAATACTATAAACTCATTAAAGCTCTGCTCCTTGAAGGAGCAGAGCTTTTTTATTGCCTAGCAATTCAACAAACATATTGTTTCACTGCTGCACAATATGCTTTAATGCCTTCATTATTAATGATAATTACATATACTTAACTGCCAATAAATAGTTAGATGTACTAGAGAGTAACATTAACATTCATTGTTAGGACAATGAGCAACTAATGCATTTAAAAATGATAATTAATACAACAGAGTCAGTTCACTGTACTGCAGTGTACATATTTAGCCATATGTAAGTTTGATGAATATCCTAAAAGAGAACAATTTCTTACAACTTTTCAGAATAATAAAGATTTTTTATTGTCAACATTTTGAAAAATTTAATAATCTTTAAATTTAATTGTGACTGGATTTTAAAGTGTATTTTTCAAAACCATTAGCTTTGCTGTGCTTTTTGGCAATAGATAACTTAATATCATTCATAAATTTATTCATTTTTGCTGTCATTCAAAAGACTCAGGTTTTCTATATTCCTCATAAGTTCTGGTAGGCAGATTTGCATTAATAAAGACAAAAATATTAAAGGATGTGTTTTAGGCTTGCTGGTGACAGGAAAATAAAAAATTATAATTATTCTAATTATACAGCATATAAATAGTTTGTGGTGTATATTATGCAAATAGCCATCCTTGGTGCTGGCTCTTGGGGCACAGCAGTTTGCAACTTATGTAGTGTGCAATTAATATTTACTAATATATTCTTATGCTAAAAATTTAGTAAGATATTGTTATATATTGAAAAAATGTAGTATAATTATTAGCTAGTATAACTCATGGCATGGTTCAAGTTATACAGCATATAAATAGTTTGTGGTGTATATTATGCAAATAGCCATCCTTGGTGCTGGCTCTTGGGGCACAGCATTAGCATGCTTGCTTAGTCAGATAGGTCATGACATTGTTCTTTGGTCTAAAAAAAGTATGGTTGTTAATGAGATTAATAGCTATCATACCAACACTAAATATTGTTCCAACAAAATAATACCAGTGTGCATTAAGGCCACTAATGATATAGAAGATGTTAAAAATAGTGATATTGTCTTTTTTGTTGTGCCTACTAGTGCTATAAAGTCCATGGCACATCTTATTCTAACTGCAGGCTGTATTAATCCAACAACAATATTGGTATCTTGCTCTAAAGGTATTGATGCAGAGTGTTTGGAGCTTCCATTTTCAACACTAGAATGCTATTTTCCAAGTAATCCCATTGCAGTTCTTTCTGGACCAAATTTTGCTAGTGAAATTATGGATGGTAAGCCAGCTGCAGCTAATATTGCATCATATAATATATCTATTGCAAAAATTATTTCAGATGCTATGAATCATAATTCATTTAGTGCATATCCAGTTAATGATCCCATAGCAGTTCAGGTAGCTGGTATTGTTAAAAATATAGTTGCAATAAGCTGTGGATTAGCCATGGGCTGGAACATGGGTGAAAATGCACGTGCTATAGCTTTTAGCATGGGACTGGCTGAAATGTCTAGTCTTTGTGAGACTATGGGAGGAGATAAAAATAACCTCTTGGGTCTTGCTGGAATTGGTGATTTGTTTCTAACTTGTGCATCTACAAATTCAAGAAACAATAAGCTAGGAGTTAGTATTGCACAAGGTGTAAAAATTAATAGCAATACTCTTGTTGAAGGTGCATTGAGCACTGCTGGTTTGAGAATATTAGCAATAAAGTTGGGACTGCATATGCCACTTTGTAATTTTGTTAGTGGGGTTGTTTCTGGCAATGTGTTAGCTTGTAGCAAGCAATATTCTTCTGTTTTGTTGTGTAGACATAGTGAAACTGTTTAAATATTCCACTAAGTTTATATCATGGCTGCGCAAAAAAGTAGATCGTTTCATATTTAATATTTTTATCTTAGAAAAATATAGTACACTATTGACATTCTTCTTGAAAAAAATGTTAGTCTTTTTTGTTCTACCTGTTTCTTTGTTTATTGCATTAGTTGCATTATGGTACACAGATGCATCCATTAAGTGGATTATATGCATAATATGCCTTCATTTTATAATAGCTACTATTCTTGTAAGTGTGTTTTATAATGATTTAATACAAATAAGAAACTATATTGCAAGCTATGTTAATAGCCCACCAACACCTAACAGAATATCACTTAGTGTTTTGAGTGATTGTGGGCTTATAAGTGATGGTATAGAGTTTGTTGTTGAGCAGCTAGATAAAAAAGATGATTTGTTGCAAGTAGCACGAGTAGAAAATGAGGCTGTTTTTAATCTTGTGTCTAGTCCAGTTTTTATCATTGACTCATCTATGAATGTGTTGCGCCTTAATAAAGGTGCTCATCTTTTGCTGGGTATTGATGTTGATAATTTAGAAACTTGTAATGAATTAGTAGAAAGTTCTTTTTTGAGTGAGCTACGCATAAGAATCTCAAACATGAACAATGGAGTAAGCATTGATGGTGGACGATTTGAATGCAGTATTTTAATCAAAGGTGCAAAGAATTTTTTTAAAGTAAGTGTAGCACTTTTTGGCACTGAAGAAAGATTAAATGCTAAGTTTGTTGTAGTAATGACCAATGTTACTAGTTATAAAAATCTAGAACGTTCTATGAGTGATTTTATAGCAAATGCCAGCCATGAGATTCGTACACCTTTAACTAGCATGGTTGGTTTTATTGAGACAATAAAAGATATCATTAAAGATGATCCAAAAGAAGTTAATAGATTTCTGGATATAGTGATAGATCAAGGTAGTAAAGTTGTTAATCTTCTTGATTCACTACTAACACTTTCTAGGGCAGATTTTGAACGTAGTGTTTCAATTAATGAATATGTGGATTTGCATACTATTATCCAAGAATCTGTTTTACATTGCAACTACTTGCTTAAAGAACGAGAAATTAGAGTTGTTGTGAAAAAAATTAATCATTTAGCAAGAGTTAAGGGTGATTACTATGGTTTGCTTCAGGTTTGCAATAATCTTATTATTAATGCCATAAACCATAGCTATAAAGGTGGCATTGTGGAGATTTCATGTGGGATGTGTATGGATGCTCCATTTGCTGATGTAGAATATGATCAAAAATTTATGTTTTTACAAGTTAGTGACTTTGGTCAAGGCATGGATTCTAAGCATTTATCCAGAATTAGTGAAAGGTTTTATAAGGTAAATTCCTCTAGTATTGGTAGTGGCTTAGGGCTTTCTATAGTAAAGAGTGTTTTAGAAAGACATAAAGCAAAGTTTAAGATTGAAAGTGAGAAAAATAAAGGCAGTACCTTTATTGTTTATCTAAGAGACCAGCAAGTCAAAACAATGAAAGACAATAAAACAACTAGCAGCAAGACAAATATTACAATTTAGTTATAAATTTCATTAAGTAGATCTTTGTCTTTAAGGTGTTTTGATACTATGTTTAATGTATGTTGTATTTGTCGTGAATATGATAGATCTATTGATTTTTCTTTTATACGTACTATCAATCCACCTATAATTGATGGCAATAAAGCACTTTGTAGGTATATTTTTTTACCAAGATAGTTTTCTAATAATCTACTTGTATGTTCTAAATCTTTTTTTAGGGGTTTAGTAGCAGTTATAATGCAACATTCAATAGCACCTTCTTTTATTGCACATATAATGAAAAAATATTCTATAATTTTATTTATCAAGTTGATTGAATTGTTATTTATCAAATTGACTAGTAATGATTCTATTTGAAGTTTCTCATTGTTACTAAATATTTCTATAATCATAGATATTTTTTTTGGTTTTGCTAAAGCAGGATTATTAAAAAATTTTATAAAATCTTTATTATTATCTATAATTTGTTCTAAATTTTTCATCTCACTGTAGGCTGTTTTTAGATTTTTGTATTGCACACAATGATTGTACAGTGCTTCACTGTATGCAATTATTGTAGAATTAAAAAACATTGTCATTTATAGATGGTGTAATTTTAATTTATTGATAAATTATACATTGCTTATATTGCATAGCAAGTATTACCAATCACTAGTTTGACTGATGACATTTTTTATCAAAATTGTATAATTCATTATCTGATTGTTGATGTATAAAAGCAATCTTTTATGATAGACTTTATATAAAGTATAGTTGTTTTCTGGAATGAATAAATTGTTTTTTCATATAAATACTATTTAAATTATCTGAATTTATTGTTTAAACTGCCTCATAAAATTTGCATCATTTTTCTTAAGATTAAATTTCAATATTTTTGTATTCTCACAATTTAATGTCGCTAATTATGTTTTTTTGCATGCACACTATTTAAGCTAATTTACTGACAATAGTATTTTTAATGCTTTAGTAATTTAATCTAATACTCAGTTAAATCATGCAGCCATTTTGGTTGATAGATCAAATGACCTGGCT
>NZ_CAWVOK010000009.1:0-67624 GCF_963930935.1 Candidatus Xenohaliotis californiensis | reverse complement strand
TATAGTAATAGGTAGTGGACCAGGTGGATACACTGCAGCAATACGAAGCAGCCAAATGGGTATGAAGACAGCCATAATTGAGCAAAGTGAATTAGGTGGTATATGCTTAAACTGGGGATGTATTCCAACCAAATCACTACTTAAAGCAGCAGAAGTTTATCGCAATATAGAAAATGCACATAACTTTGGAATAATGGCACAAAATATTGGCTTTGACTTCAAAAAAATTATTGCCAAATCACGAGACTCTGCTAACCAACTAGCAAAAGGTGTATCATATTTAATGAAAAAAAATAAGATAACCACTATTATTGGTAAAGCAAAATTAATTAGTAAAAATGAGATCTTAGTTAATGCACCAAATGCAGAACAAAAAAAATTTATAGCTAAAAATATAGTTATTGCAACTGGAGCATCACCTCGTGCAATTCCAGGCATGGAATTTAATGGTGATACAATATGGAATTATAAGCATGCAATGTCACCTAATGTACAGCCTAAGTCACTTCTTATTATTGGCTCTGGTGCAATTGGCATAGAATTTGCAGACTTTTACAACACATTTGACACTAATGTAACTATTGTAGAAAAACAACCAGCAATATTGCCAGGAATTGATAAAGAACTAGGAAAAATAATGCATAGTGCATTAGAAAAACGTGGTATAAATATATATACATCTACATCTGTATCAAAAATTGATATAATAAACAATCAAGTACATACTACAATTAACAATGAGCAACAATCATTTGAAAAAATACTCATAGCAGTAGGAGTAGAAGCAAATACTAAAGATCTTGGATTAGATGAAATAGGAGTTGAAACTGAGCATAGTAAAATTGTTATAGATAGAAACTATCAAACCTCAGTACCAAATATATATGCTATAGGAGATGTAACTGGAGGAATATGTTTAGCACACAAAGCTGCACATGATGCTATTTCATGCATTGAAGGCATAGCTGGATTGAATTGCTATAAAACAAATGATGAGGAAGTACCAATGTGCATATATGCACATCCACAAATTGCATCAGTTGGTCTAACGGAAAGTGCTCTTAGGGAGAAGAAGTGTAACATTAAGGTAGGTCACTTCTATTACAAAGCAAATGGTAAGGCAGTTGCAACGAATGAAACTGTTGGTATGACAAAAATAATTTCAGATGCTAAAACCGGTGAAATACTTGGTGCTCATATTATAGGTGATAATGCAACAGAAATCATACATGCATATGTAGTAGCAAAAAGCACTGAGGCAATAGACATAAGCATTCAACGCACTATATTTGCACATCCAACGCTTTCAGAAATATTACATGAGGCAGCACTAGATTTAGATAATATAGCTATCAACTCATAGCAAACAACATCTAACGTTTAATCAGTCATTAAATTCTAAAATTATCAGAATAAGGTTTGCCATAATCTGCAGCTGGATTAATACTATCACTAATTATAGTATATGATATATTATTAGTATTAACAAACTCTAATGCATTATTAAGTGAGTAAAATATAATAGACACCTGACACTGCACCTCACCACCACCAGCCCAGTTCATTAAACCACCTTTTTCCTCAACATTTATAGGTAAAAATTTTAACACCCATTTTTTTTCTCTCTTTGCTGACTGAGTCACGCAACTATCTATGGCATAAATAACAGCAGTTTTGTTTAAATACATCTTATTTTATTGATAAAAACAATCCAATTAAGATACCACATGATAGTAAAAAAAAAAACAATAGCCAAAGCTTACTAAGTATCACAACACCTTGCTAATAAATAAGAAGATCTAACAAAAATTTTGGAAATTATCTTATCACATTAATGCTCACAGCAACTAGTGAGAAAATTTTTGATCTAATAAAAATTCCAATTTCTTTAATAATACTAGCCATTACTCAGCAATTACCAAAAATCTACAAAATATCATATACTTATTGTTAATTAATACTGCATTCAATTTCCATTACAATGGAAATTGAGATAACTGCCATGATCCACCAAAACTCATTTATCATTTCTTCATTTAATAAAAAATTATATAAACAGTATCTTTAAATTTATAACTCATAAAAAAATAGCACTTATTGTAAAAATTTTTCTGTTTTTCATTAAAATATTTTTGCATAATTAATCAAATGATCAAGAACTCACTGTAGATCATATCTCACACCATAATTTTCAAAAAATAAACAGTCTGCATAATTAAATAATCTAAATCTTCCTCTATTGCTATCACTAAATGAATCAATCAATGTATTTTTAAACCATAAATATTCTTTGATTCATATTATGAGAGATACATAGACAATTAATGTCTAATTTATATGTAAATATAAGAGAATTCTGTTGTATATTGCTATACAGAAATCTATCGAGTCTTATCTCGCCAACTTCTAAGATATTAAACATAACAATATTTGTGAAAGCTTCTCTACCTTTGAAAAAACTTTAATCATATCCACATTTTCATATTCAGCAATATATTCAGAATAAGACTTAACCATTTCAGCATTCAATTTTCTAGCATTAAATGCAATAGATCTTAGTCATTCATTGCTATATGTAATAAAATTCAATGGAATATAAATAGTCATAAATTTTATTGTCAACTATGAATCTATTGCAACAATATTAAATACAATCAATACACACACTGCAATCAAGCATATAACACTAATTTCTAACTACCCATCTATCACATTCTGACAACACAGCTCTTGCTATTAATCACAAACTGTTCTTTTGGTTAAAATAAAACTGCTTTAAACAATTATGGCAAATAAAACACTAAAAACTAATGATAATATTTATTTAGTCCATGAACCAATTCTAATAATTCTTTCTTGCTGACTTTATCTGGCAATTATTGCCATATTTAATCAGCAAAAAACAAAACATTGGCTTTCTTACTATAGCAATATAATCTGCTTAATAATTATTAAATATTACAAACCAACAACTCAGCTATACACACAGCCAAAATGTTTCTATTTCAAGCATCTTAAATTAGCAAACTTCACAATCTATGTAACTAGAATGCCAAATGACCCATCTTTTTAATCTTTGCTTCCATATAGCTATCATTATACTGAGTAGGTAAAAAACAGCTAGGTACAATTTGAGAAATTTTAATCCCCATAGCATTCAATGCCCTTTCTTTTAATGGATTATTAGTAATTAACTGGCATTGTGAAATTCCTAAATAGTCAAACATTGGCTTTAAAACATTAAAATTACGCTCATCGGAGCGAAAACCAAGTGCATTATTTGCCTCTATAGTATCCTTGCCTGAATGCTGAAGCTCATATGCACGCAACTTATTAAAAAGCCCTATACCACGACCCTCTTGATTTAAATAAAAAATAATACCACCCTTTTCCTCTGTAGTCATAAGCCCAAGTGCATGATGTAATTGATCACCACAGTCACATAATACACTTTGCAAAACATCGCCAGTATAACATGATGAATGAATACGCACCAATGGCATTGCACTTCTTACAGGATTACCAACTATAATTACTTGGTGCTCCAAGTAACCAAAACAAAAATTATATAACCTTGCTTTATGCACAACATCATTATGCTTAATAAATATATTGGCCTTAGATACCAATCTAAGTTTTTCTTGCTCTGTAATATATAACTTAACATCATCTATGTTTACTTTATTTATACCATATATTCTCTGCAGATTTTTAGCATCTTCAGCTGTTATTGGCACTGACAACAAAGAGGGCAGTATTCTTAAAAAACGTAATACATCTAAGGATTGACAGTCTAATGAATTTGCAATATCAAATTTTCTTTTATCAAAATTATATTTATCATAACTAATGCCAGCAATTTTCTTTATGTTAGAGATTGTACAAAAACAGTTGTCAAGAAAATAACGTAATGCATTATTATCATTGCATTTTAAGCCTAAATACTGTGCTCTTTCATGTGTAATGGTTATATATGCTCTACCAAGCTTCAGTAGAAAAGATAAGGTATTGTTTGCTAAAAATTCAACAACTGTAGAAATGCAATAAAAATTATATTGCCATAATATAAATGGCACACCACCCTCTATATCTGCAAAAAGCCTTCTAATAACAGTACTATTAGAGCCAAAAATTTTACAATGTTCAGAATCAATCACATCTATCTATACACCTGCTGACAGCTATTTAATCTTAGCCTCATTAAAAACCACATGCTTACGTACACGTGGGTCATACTTGCGAAATGATAGTTTCTTCAATGTTTTTTTAGGATTTTTTTTATGCACATAAAAAAAACCAGTCTCTGCTGTACTCAAAAATCTTATTAATACAGTATTCTTTTTTGCCATAAACAAACAATTTGCGATGAAAAGAGTATTAAATATAAACTTTAACAAAATTTATACTATATGTCAACAATCTCAACTAACAACATGTCAAAATATTTAACAAATAATTATATATTATATTAAAATATCCATTACCTTAAAAAGGATAAATCAATTACTAAATCAACAATAACACTATAATTAGTTTGCAGCTGGACATCTTTATGTTATAATTTATCATTAAATATTTTGTTTATTTTGATCCAATGAAAATTAGAAGCTCTCTAAAATCATCTGCCAAAATCCCTGGTTGTCAAATTGTAAAACGAGGACAACGCTTATATGTTATATGCAAAAAAAATCCACGTCATAAAAGAAGACAGGGAAAAAAGTGAAAAACCAACATTCTCAGTCAAATCTTGCATAGTTAATTATTCTATTCATTGCACAGAACCATTTATCAAAATTTTTGATATAATATTGCATGCTGGTTGTTAAAATTTTTAACAAATACTTTCCTGCAAGTTTACTATACTCCTTTTATTGCTGGTAAAATTAACTTTAGTTTTATAAAAAATATGTGTTTTAATTTTTTGGTATATGATTTGCCCTCATTGCTAAATATTTCACCTTTGTAGTAAAGATTTCTTGCTTTATAGGCTCATTTTAAATTTTACAAAATTATAGGATGTTGTCTCTGCAAATAGTGATAGCATGCTTTATAATTATGATATAACTTCTTTCTAATTTCTAAAAATTGAAAATATTTTAATTTTTTAATCAACTGATTTTTTAGCACTACTCATCTATAGCCAAATCAAAAATTTTCATGGAGTGTTTAATGCTGATTGATAAAAATTCAAACTTTTCATAAACAAAAAATAGAGAATCCATCAAAAAAATATTTGATAAAAAATTAATATAAATGCTAATATATTACTTGACAGTCTATTTGCTTTACATAGATATTATAATTCATCTTTTTCCTTAGATCTAACCAATAAAAGTTTGTGGTAAGACATTATTAGTATATCAAAACAAATAAAAATAAAATATAGTAATTCAAATTAATAAAATGTTAACAAACACTTTGTTGCTAGCATAAAAAGCTATGCTAAATATAAAATAATTATGAATAAAGAACAATGTATAATTCTTACTTTTTGCTTGCAAGGCAAGAATTACACATTAAAATTTAGCTAGATTTATAATAGATCAATAAAAAATGCATCAGACATTCCAGTATCCTGATCATTTCCAGATATAAATACTGCATCAGATATAGAAAAAATTTCAATATGATGCACAAAAACATCACCAGATAACTGGTATAACAAATCATCACCAGCAAATGATACAGTATGTGTAGTGAAATATTCACTATCAATTGTCACTATATCATCATATTGTAAAATTTGCCCATCAGACAAGTCATCATTCTCAAATGAAGTAATAATAACATTATGATATCCTTTACAATCATGCAAAGAAAAACTCTGATCTAAATTTTCTATATCATTCATAATATACTCTCATTAATTTAATAGAACCACTCATACATAGCATATAATTAGCAAAAAATAAACTTATTACTCAATTTTATCAAAGTAGATATTTAAAATATAAACTACTGGCTATAAAAATAACAACCCAATATTACCATGCAAACAAAGCACTTGAGTCACTACTCTCAACTGCTTCAAGAGAATGGAAGTCAATACAAAAAGATTCAAACTCACCACTATAGTCTCTACCAGATACAAACAGTGTATTGCTAAAAATATCAAAAACAGCATTACCTTCACTACAAATTGTAAAATGAAAATCATTACCAATAAAATATATATCATGCTCAGCAAAGAAAACATTATCTAACTGAGATTCAATATTCTCAAGTGGAACCATAAAACCACCATATGTGCATTTTGGCACTGCAACAACACACGCATTATAAGATCCAGTATCATTGGATAATACAATATTTTTCTCTATATCAGCTGTGTTAATCATGGTAATCCATATAGAAATAAAAAGATTAACTATATATTAAATTATGAAATAATAACAGAATAAATCTCATAATATCCACTAGCAAGTGTAAATAATTTGATCCACAACTTTGGTTGCATGTCATTATTATAGCTGCAGAATGCTAGTATATATTAAACCAAATTAATAATTTCAAACAAACCCAGCAAGTAATCTAAATATTTCTATACTAGAATAAGCATAAATAAACTATAGCATTAGCATACTAAACATCCTGCAATGCCATTACTGAATAATCAAAATTGACAACTTTTAATAATGATTTAACAAAAAATTTAGAAGCCTCAATTGTAGTATGATATGCTATATTTTTTTTTACCATAATCCAGCGTACACTTTTATCACCAACAATACTTGCATAGTTATTAGTTGTATTTAATACATAGCTTACCTTCCCATCTAACAAAAGATCTGCAATATTTGATCTGCCTTCACTAACCTTCTGCACAGCTGTAACATTTTTTATGCCACATGAATCTAAATAATTTTTAGTACCTTGAGTAGCTAAAACCTTACAGTCAAACTTTATAAAGCTGTCAGCTATTTCAACAATATCCTGAGTTTTATCACTATCACGCACAGAGAGAAAAACAGCATCACCTTTAACTGGAAATTTTACACCAGCAGACATATAAGACTTCAGTAGTGCTGCATACATATTCTTATCCATGCCTATTCCTTCGCCTGTTGATTTCATTGTAGGAGACAAGACAGGATTGACATTAGGAAAACGGTTAAATGGAAAAATAGGCATCTTAAAGGCATGGATTTTTGAGTGCAAAAAATTTGGGATACTGAGTTCAGAAAGTTTTTTCCCCAGCATCAACTCAGTTGCAGCATCTGCTACTGGAAAACCTAACACTTTTGCAACAAATGGCAGTGTGCGACTAGCTCTTGGATTGGCTTCAAGTATATAAATAGTACCATCCTTAATAGCAAACTGCACATTAAGCAGTCCCTTAATATGAAGTTTCTTGCCTAACAGAACAACTTGGCGCTCAATCTCCTTCACTGTATAATCAGGTAATGAATGTGGTGGTAATGAACATACAGAGTCACCAGAGTGCACACCAGCACTTTCTATGTGTTCCATAATGCCCACAACTTTAACATCATCACCATCACCCAATGCATCAACATCCACCTCACATGCCTTATCCAGAAACTCATCCACAGATATCCCACCAACCCAAGCACCACCATTATCATTTAGTATATCTCTCACATATTCCTTTAATTCATCTGTGCTATAGATTATCCGCATTCCTTGGCCACCCAAGACACTAGATGGTCGCAATAAAACTGGAAAACCTATTTCTTCAGCATCCTTAGCCAGTTTATTATATATTGCCTCATAAGTGGAATATTTAGTATAAAGATATTCATCATGGTGCAATTCATCAGATATTTCCTTATATCTAAGGCATAACTCCTTATTATTCTCTGTAACATCTATCATACCACTTAAGCAGGTAGTTACATCTCTATAAGAATCTTCCAACATCTCTTTACAACCATAAGGAACAAATCCATATCCTGCGGAGACTATTGTACGTATTTCATCACATTTTTCATGCAAGAGCTCACATTTATGTAAAATATGACTAACATTTTGATCTATTTTGCTAATTGGACTCATAAAAAAGGCATCTAATCTCTTTTGCTTTCTGCAATCTACATCTTTAATTTTAGCACATTCTTTATTAATCAAATCTTCTAGGACTTTGAATTCAATTTTTATAAATTCCTTACATAAACCAAACTTGAAATCATCAATATGCACTGTAGTATCATTTTCTTCAAAAAACTTACGTAAACCAGAACCAATACTGCTAATATAATCCTTAATCTTTGCTATCTCAGAATTAATCTTCTCATATTGCTCTGTTTTATCTATTGCTAATATTGGTGTGTCATTTGCCACACAATCCATTGAGGCATCTGTTGATTCTAGAATCAATTTGCCATTTCTAAAATACCTATTTATAGTAAATAGACAATCTGATGCTTTATTGCGTAATTCTTCAATAAGTTTAATCTCTTCCTTTCTTTGCTCATTCCACATAAGATATTCAGCAATCTCAACAAGTTTTTCTTGTATATGTGTAGCAGCTTTATTGTGAAATTTATCTAAACCATACACCATGGATTGTATGTGTTCTATCTCTGGGCAATTTTCTTTATTTTCTAACAAACCATCACTTTTAACTGATTTGATTCTTCTTAGAAGTTTAGGCTTATCAACACAATAACTCATAAGGTATACAATACTTTGATTATCCAAAAATGACTTGGAATCATCTCTTAAAGAAATATTATGCTTTAAAGTAAAAGTAGAACTCAAGTCATACATCAACTTAATAGATAAGTTCTCACAAAATCTAAAATAATATTCTCTTTTCAATAATCCTTTTATTTTATGAGAAATCTTAGTCTTTTCAAAGAATAACCTTCCCCAAGCCTTTGTACGGGAATTATAATCAACTTTTGCTGTATTATATCGACTTTTTGGCTGTTGTAACCTTAAGCTGATTAACAACAAATGAAAAATAGATCTATCCTCACAACTAGAAAGCGAGGCAAAATCTGTGCCCAACCAAAGACCCTTATACTTAGAATAATTCTTCATCATAAGATTTAATGCCCTTTGTCCACCAAATTGAGCAATAATGCCAAGCAACTCACCAGACTCCTTCTCTTTCTCTACAATATGGCTAAGATGCTCAATAGTGAGAGGCTCAAAATAAAGCCTGTCAGATATATGATAATCAGTTGATAAAGTTTCTGGATTGCAGTTAAACATAATAGCCTTAATGCCCATTTTCCTTGCTGCCTGACATGCATGCACACAAGAATAATCAAATTCAATACCTTGACCTATTTTATTAGGCCCACTACCTAAAATAATGACCTTTTTACCTTCAAGTGGTTTACTCTCACATTCTACCATTCTCACATCAGCACTGCCCTCTAAACCTTGCAGGAAATATTGAGGATATTCATAACAACTATACAAATAAGATGCTCTAGATTCACTGCCATTTAGTGCAAACTCTGCAGCACAGCTATCCACAGCCTTAAAAACTGGTTTAATAGACTTAATATGATCAAATAAAGCCTTTTGATCTTCTTCACTGTCAAACAGTATGCACAAATGTTTAATCCTAGCAAAAGAAAAACCCATTCTTCTCATAGAGATAATAAGGTTATCACTAAAATAATCTGCTAAATTCAATTTCTTATCACTAGAAGCCTTTTTATCATTAAGGTAATCTTTAATACAATGAGAAAAATCAGTTTCAGCTTTTATTATTTCATTTATGCGATCAACAAACCAATGATCATATTTTGTAACTTTTACTATATAATCAACTGTCTTTCCAAGACGCAAAGCATCAGCAATAATTCTTAATTGCCATGGTGTAGGCTGAGGTAATTCCTCCTCAACAAGACTCTCTAACTTTGCTACTGCTGCATCTAATTGCACCTTATTAGAATCATCATATGATATAGCTTGAGCAAACCAATAAGAACAATAATTTGGGAACAACTTTCTTATTTCTCTATTTATAAACAAAGCACTAGATCTCCAGATATCCTTATCTAGAAAAAATGGAGCAATCTCACTTAATCCATCTAGCCACTCACTCAGAGACATCATTGCCTTTTGTAGTGCTTCTGCAAAATTACGCCCAAATGCCATTGCTTCACCAATTGCATACATAGCAGTAGACAGTCTGGGTTTAATACCTGGGAACTTTGCAAAATCAAATTTTGGCACCTTAACAGCCACATAATCAAGTGATGGCTCTAAACAAGCACTAAGACCAGAACAGTCATTTCTCAACTCATGCAACCTATAGCCCAATGCCAACTTAGTTGTAATCTTGGCAATAGGATATCCAGTAGCTTTAGATGCCAATGCTGATGATCTAGAAACTCTTGGATTCATCTCTATTACAAGCATTGTTCCATCTACTGGATTTACAGCAAACTGAACATTTGCACCACCTGCACTCATACCCACAGCATCCATAATTGCAAAAGATGCATCACGCATTTTCTGATATTCCTTATCAGTTAATGTCATAGCTGGTGCAACAGTTATGCTATCTCCTGTGTGCACACCCATTGGATCAATATTCTCTATAGCACAAATCAATACATGATTGTTGTCAATATCTTTTATAACCTCCATCTCAAACTCTTTCCAGCCAATCAAAGACTGATCAATTTGTATTGAGGCTCCACCACTAGCACTAAAAGCTTGTTGTACTATCTCTTTAAACTCTGCTGCACTATAAGCTATTCCACCCCCAAAACCACTTAATGTAAAAGATGAGCGAACAATTATTGGAAAATCTATCTTCCCCATCAAAGATAATGCTTCATCCATACTTGAAATCATATTACTTTTTGGAGTTTTTAAACCAATACTATGCACAATCTTGGCAAACTCCTTCCTATCTTCTGCACGCTTAATAGCATCCAGACTTGAGCCCAAAACTTCTACTCCATATTCCTGAAAGACATCCTGTAATTGCAATGCACAATTAAGAGCGGTTTGCCCACCAACGATAGGTAATATAGCATCAGGTTTTTCAATATCAATAATCTTTTTAACAAAGCTTGGTGTAATTGGCTCCATATAAGTCCTATCTGCCAAACTAGGATCAGTCATGATGCTAGCAAGATTAGAATTAACTAAAATAGTTTTAACATTTTCTTCTTTAAGTGCATTACATGCTTGTGTTCCTGAATAATCAAACTCAGCAGCCTGACCTATGACAACAGGACCAGAGCCAATCACTAGCACAGAACTTATATCATTTCTTTTGGGCATAATTAGTCAATCTATAAAAACGAACATTATAACACCATGATTGTACCAAAAAACATAATGCAGGTACTAAATAAATCTTCTATATGCTTATAAAAACGAACATTATATCAATCAACAAATTAATTATTAATAATCACTTATATGAGTTAAAATTGTATATGATAATACACTCAATAAACATTTTTAATTTTCATTATCTAGATTAAGGTTTAATGCTTTTTTCTTTTTTTAATTTATTAAAAAACCACCATAAAAAACTTTCTGTTGGGTTAATTTTTTTCTTTTGGAGTATTTTCTTGGTTAATTTCATCTACAGTTTTATCAAAATCTGATTTATATTATTAATCTTACATAAATTTATATTTTTGAAATTAATTCCTTGCATAATTATCAACTTCTAATTTAAATATTTTACCTTTTCCTAAAAGAATTTCATGAATATAAAATTCTAAAAACTTATTAAACTTATTGCTTCAACCTTGCATTAACATATATGCTTCTTTTGATATAAAATTTTCAGTATAGAGTATAAAAATTCAAGAAGACCACTTTCCTTGGCAACAAAAATTCCAGTAAGAAGCTTGATATTTTTCTTAATTTCCCAATTAAAGCAAAACAAAAAACCATTTGGAAATCAACAAACAAAGAAAGTTCTGAGTTTATTAATTAAGAAAAAATGAAAAAACAAAACACAGCTAATTTATATATTTGGAAACACATAGATTATGGTGCTCTTAAAGAGCAATATTGCATAACACTTAAAACTAACACAAAATTCCTTCCTTTCACAATCCTTCAGAAGCTAAAAAAGTGTACATCAAAACAAAAGCTACTACAGAAAAGCTGTTTTGCAGTAATATCATAAAACTAATGCTTAACAAGCTGAGAATGTTTCACGTGAAACATTCTCACTATAATACAAAATTTCAAAACTAACCAAAAACTTTAAAGTAGCTTAATAATAAAACCATCATCACTCCAAGAAGTTACCAACTCATCAATATTTTAGTAGAACTTTTTTAACAATAAATAGAATAAACTGAAAAACTTAAATAATTCTCCTGACAAATCTAAATAGCAACATTTTTTCTAAAGCCTCTTTGCTTGCTACTATGTATAACAATCTACAAAATAAAAAATCTATAACTTGCTCTTATAACTAAGTATTTTCACTATAACTAAAACTTCTTGCTTCACTATGCTAATCTTTGTCCTCTTAAAAAATACAGAAAATATGATATATAAATAGCAATTGCATTATACATTCCTGTTGAATGGTTTATTCTCCAATACTTCAAAACTTAAACATATGCTAAAATTCATATTTACTGTTAGAAATTTAGCACTATCCATTTCCAACTAACTCAAAAATTTTGATGTAATATTTCATGATAACTGAAAAACAACAATACCACTAAACATGCTATGCTACTTTTGATATAAAAAAAACAACTCTAACAAACTAGAAAACTGCATAATTAGATAACAAATAGCATTGGTTAAGATACAGATAACCATTCAAACCAATTTTTTTTCCTAGATGAAAGGTTACTATTAGTATCCAAAGCATACACTCTAAGCTCATGTTTTGCTCTTGTTAATGCCACATATAACAATCTTAGATCTTCTTCTATATCAAAATCTACAAACTTTTTTCTTATTCTTGTCATCACATCAGATAACCCATGCACAGAAATTGGAACACCATTATCAATCTTTATTGGATCATCACTACCCCATCCAGCCACTCCTTCAGGTATAACAATCACTAATGGAGCTTCTTTACCTTTTGCACCATGCACAGTACTTATTTTAACTCTATTATCTGTATCAGCTCTACTGATCTTAAAATCATTATTATCAATGAACTTCATTAAATGACCCAAAGTTACAATACCAACTTTCTCCCAAGAGAAAACCATCTCAAGAAATTTATCAATCACATAATAAACATCAACACCAAAACACTTTGCAAATTTCTCCATAAGGTCAAAACTAAAAAGTATCTTACAAAAAAAATCATATGGTGATAATAAATGAGCAAATCTTCTAAGCTGCAACACAATATTGTAATCCTTGCTACTGTATCTTAATAAATCAAAATCAACATTATATAATTCCATAATATTAACCTCAGAATAACCAAACAAAGGAGATTTTAGTGCAATACAAAGCGATAAATTGTCTGATGGATTTAAGCACATATAGCACAAGTTTAATAGATCATTAATTGGAACACTATCTTTTAAAGATGTATCATATGCCAGTAAATATGGTATACTAAACCTATTTAATGAAGCTATCAAAAAATTAACATACTTACCACGTTTTCTGACTAAGATTAAAACATCTTTATATTCAGGTGATCTACTTTCACCTAGGTTATTATAAATAACACCATCCTCAATATAATTCTTAATATCATTAGCTACTTTATCCATTAGAACTCTTATACTATCAGTATCAGATGGTTTAGCATGCCAAAAATTTCCTAAACCATAGCTTGTATCATTAGCACCACTAATTCTCTCTAATACTACTGATCCAACTCCATTAGATAAACTTTTTTGCTGTACATTTTTCTCTGAGAATGTAATTGCTTTTCGTAAATTATCATTTTTTAGAATCATATTTACTAAGTTAATAATCTCACTATCACATCTATAGCAATCATAACTCTCTGCTACACATAATGATCTATTAGATTCATTTGCCTTTTGTATAAAAAATTCTTTATTATAAATAAATGCATCAGGCTTGGCACCTTGGAAGCTATATATAGATTGTTTTACATCACCAACAACAAATAGTGTTTTATTCCTACTTGTACCTTCACCGCAAAAAAAATCTTCTGTTATTGCTCTAATAATATTCCATTGCTCTAAACTATTATCTTGCGCTTCATCAATTAGGATATGATCAAAATCCTTGTTAATATCATACTTTATACCATCACAACCAGAGAAATCATTTAATGCATAATTCATCAATGCTATTAAATCATTATAACTAAAGATACCCAATCTCTTCTTTTTGTTTTGCATTCTATGCAACAAATCAAATGATAAATTTATTATATTTCTCCCATAAGCATAATCATCAAATCTTATCAAAATATCATTTAATCTCTTTATTTTGCTTTGCTCATCCATAACCCAGTCATACACTGGATCATTTTTTTTACAAGGATTGCTTCTAACATCTCCATCTTTTCTTAAAAAAATATTTTTATAATCTGATAACAATAAAAGTTTATCACCAGCAAACCAATTTTCTATTTTCTCTAAATTATCATCTATAAACTTGCTATTCTTAGTATTGCGTAGCTTAAAATTATCTGCATTATAATATTTATTTATCAAACTATGTTTAATAAAATCTAATATATCTTCAGTATAAATATCATGCTCTGGAAATTGCTCCACGTGGAATAATTCACGTAGTTTCTTTATTGCCTTGTCATGCAGTACATCTATATCCCAAGTACTACATGATGAAATTATATTTTGTGTAGCTAACAATATATCTCTCTGACTACAGTTAGCAATATTTTTATTAGTATGAGAAATATACTCATTAAATGCTTCTTGTAAAAAAATTTTACTCTTAACTTCATCCATAATCCCAAAAGATGGACTGATGCCTAGATCTATTGCATAATTATGCAATATATTATTACAAAAACTATGTATAGTTTTTATCTCAATATTCTTGTCTTTACGATTAAACCACAATAATTGTGCTTTGTTCATCATATTATTTAAAAAAACACTATCTATCTCTAAAGAAATGTCACTAAAAATAAAATATACACTCTCCTTCAGCTGAGCATTATCACAATAACTCCACTTATGCATACTATGCATTATTCTTTCTTGCATTTCCTCTGCAGCTGCATTGGTAAAAGTAATACAAAGAATTCTTTGATCATTGTTCAATAACAATAACTGCCATATTCTATTAATTAATTTAGTAGTTTTTCCACTACCAGCAGAGGCATTAATCCAATAATTTTCTAAAAAAAAATTATCATACTCCACGTGAAACAACCTTATTCCTTCTCTTAATATGTGATATTAAGCTTAAAATATTAACAGGATTAACACCATATATTGCACTTGCAGCTTCTATTGTTTTTGGTCGTGCAATAGATAATTTCTCAATTGCTTCATTTGACAATCCAAATACATTATTATAATTAATATCGTCAGGTATTAGTAGCCCCAGTTCTTTTTTAAGTGAAAATAATTCTTTATTTTGCTTACAAATATAAGGATCATACCTACCATTAATCATAACTTGCTCTACAACTTCACGAGGATAGGAAAGCACTTCTGGCATACATTGTTGTACTAAATTAATATCAACACCTTGATATGATAATATCTGATACAATGTTTTTGCTGGTGTATCTCTTGATATTAAAATCCCTAAATCATTTATATCCATAGCATTAACCAGTTTCTTTTTTGTTAAAATAGTTAAATGCTCAACAGCATCTTTTTTCTCTATAAACTTGTGCATCCTGTCATTGCTCACAAATCCAAGCTTATGACCTCTAGCTGTAAGACGAAAATCTGCATTATCTGGGCGTAAAACTAACCTATACTCAGCTCGCATAGTAAAAACTCTATATGGTTCACTTAATTTACCAGCAGTCACTATATCATCAACCAATACACCAATATATGATTCATCTCGACGCATTACAAATCTTTTATCATCAAGTGAGAGCACTGCATTTACTCCTGCTACTATTCCCTGTGCTGCAGCTTCTTCATAACCAGTAGTACCATTAATTTGACCTGCAAGAAAAAGTCCAGATATTTTTTTAGTCTCTAATGTATGATATATCTCAGATGGGTAAACAAAATCATAGTCAATAAGATATCCTGGTACTGCAATCTCAGCCTTTTCAAGACCTTCTATGGTATTAATCATTTTTTGTTGTATTTCTGGACTAAAACTTGTGGAAATACCACTTGGATAGATAGTATTATATAATGCATCTTCTGGTTCTAAAAATATCTGATGTGATGATTTTTCTGGAAACTTTGCCACCTTGTCATGTATTGACATGCAATATCTTGGTCCTTCTATGCTCTCAAATCTAGCTGCATGAATACCCAATGCTGAGCATTCCCCCTGATACTTTTGTACAATTTGATGCGTATTACAATTAGTTTTTGTTATATAACAATCAACAGAGTTGAAATTAATAGAGCTATTTAAAAAAGAAAATGGCACTGGTTCTTTATCTCCTGGTTGTAGTGCACATTTATTCCAATTTATTGTATTGCCTTTTAAACGAGGAGGAGTTCCTGTTTTTAATCTTCCAGTACACATCCCTGTAACTTTAATAGCTTCAGCCAAAAATACTGATGCTGATGCCCCTCTATATCCAGCACTATAAGAACTGTGACCTATATACATCATACCATTCAAAAAGGTACCAGTAGCAATTATAACTCTAGGAGCCTTAATTATTTTACCACATTCTGTTACAATACCAGCCATACACTTATTATTATTTATATAATCAAAGCATAGCTCTTTAGCCACCAAAGACATAAGTGTTAAACCAGGATAATTCAAAAGTGTTTCACGCATAACTTGCGAATATTTACAGCTATCTGCCTGTGCCCTAGGACCCCACACTGCAGGACCTCTACTTCTATTGAGCATCCTTGAGTATGTAGTAGCAGAATCTATTACCCTGCCCATTAACCCATCTAATGCATCTATCTCACGAACTACAATACCTTTACCAACACCACCAATTGATGGATTGCATGGCATGGTTGCTATTGAATCAAGTGAATGAGTCACAAGCAAAACATTGGCATTTAACCTAGCAGCAGCAGCAGCAGCTTCACATCCAGCATGCCCAGCACCAATAACAATAACGTCAAACTCACAAGAATTCATTGCTCTTCTTCTTATAAACCTCTACTATATTATCTTCTATAGTGTATGAATAATCCAATGTAAATTGGAAAAATATTTTTCCAGACTGCATAAATAAATCATCAAATACACTTTTCGTTCCACTAATTATTTTGGGTGATCTGTAGATATGTAAAATATCAACACTATCACTAAACAGAAAACTACTAGCTACCCTCAGACCACCTTCAACTAAAAGCCTAGTAATACCCATAGAGCACAACAAATTAAGCACTTTGTTAATAGGTATGAGACCATCTTGTCCTCTTGGTATGAGCAAACTATTAACACCACTAGGGCATTCTGTATACTTGCTAGTTATAAACCAAACTGACACCTTATCAACAGTATCAAGCAACCTTAAGCCATTTCTAATATCTCCACCCAAAATAACTCGTATTGGTGATCTATGCTCATAACCTGATATTCGACATGTTAATTCTGGATTATCAACAGCAAGAGTTCCACCACCAACCATTATAGCATCATGTGTTGAGCGTAATTTATGAGCATCATTAATAGCTGCATTATTGCTAATTCTATTTGAATAACCTAAGGGAGCAGTAATTTTTCCATTAATGCTCATAGCTAATTTAAGTGTAACTAATGGCTTATTATAAATAACTGTAGCAAAAAATCCAGCATGCATCCTGCGTGCCTCATTCTCTAAAACACCATAGTGCACCTCAACACCATGATTCAATAAAGCTTTGATACCACCACCATTAACTAATACATTGTAATCTTTTGTAGCAATAACAACTTTACGAATACCAGAGTCAATAATCTTTTTTACACAAGGTGGTGTTTTGCCATAATGACAACATGGCTCTAGAGTTACAAACATTGTAACTTGAGATAAGTCAAAGCCAAGCTTTATAGCTTTATTAATAGCAACAA
Source organism: Candidatus Xenohaliotis californiensis (assembly GCF_963930935.1). NCBI lineage: Bacteria > Pseudomonadati > Pseudomonadota > Alphaproteobacteria > Rickettsiales > Anaplasmataceae > Candidatus Xenohaliotis > Candidatus Xenohaliotis californiensis. The sequence goes on along the minus strand of NZ_CAWVOK010000009.1, from coordinate 49,558 downwards.
CTTCAGCATGCATACCAGTTATCATATCTGTTACACCAGATGACAAAACTTCTCCATTGCACTCCAGAACACAACCAACAGCTGGATTAGGCGCAACTTGACCAAGCACATTCATTCCAAGTTTTATTGCCAAACTCATAAAATAATTGTAAGTGTTAGTGCTTACCATGGAATCTTTGCATTATCTTTCCAACAATTTTATCAGTGGTTATCTGGAAGTAATTATATATTTTATCTGCAGGAGCAGAAACTCCAAAACGATCCACACAACAAAAAATAGCATCTTTTTTAACGTAATGCCCCCAGCCAAAAGAACTTGCTGACTCAATAACAACTTGCAAACTAGAACCAGAACCAACAATACGTTCTCTATAAGAAATATCATTATAATTAAATAATTCTAAACAAGGACAAGAGATTACCCAAACAGATAAATCTTTTTGTTTTTTAAGAACATCAGCAACACTAATTGCAATTGAAACATCTGACCCACTGGCAAACAATACAACATCAATTTTATTAGATCCTGCATTACCATACACAACATACATTCCCTTACTAACCATATTATCAGATGTATTCACAGAAAGATGATTTACACTCTGTCGTGAAAGCACAATAACTGAAGGAGAGTGAGGAAAGCTCATTGCCATACGCCAACAATCTACTGTTTCACTGGCATCAGCTGGCCTAAATACAAAAAGATTTGGTATTGCTCGCAATGATGCCAAATGCTCAACTGGTTGATGAGTTGGACCATCTTCTCCAACACCTATAGAGTCATGAGTCATAACATATATAACCTGCAAACCAACCATTGCTGAAAGCCTAATTGATGGACGACAATAATCACTAAAGACCAAAAATGTACCACCATAGGGCACAAACCCACCATAAAAAGCTAATCCATTCATTATAGCAGCCATTGCATGCTCACGGATACCATAATGTATATAATTACCACTAAAATCATCCTTTGTAATTGGCTTAGACCCTGGTGTAATTGTACAGTTTGATATACTAAGATCAGCAGAGCCACCAATAAAGTTAGCAACAACTTCATTTAAATTAGCTAAAATAGCACCAGATGACTTCCTAGTTGCCTCAGCAGGCTGAGAATGTGCATAAATCTTTTTTAGATTATGCAAGACATTATCAATTTTTTGACCTTGTAAATCTGATTTACTGAGAAAATGCTCAAAATCATTCTTCAAGGAATGATTTTTAAAGACCTTATGCCATTCTAAATAATCTTGTTCACATCTTTTACCTGCATTACGCCAAGCAGTTAAAATCTTATCAGGAATCTCAAATGGCTCATATGGCCAAGATAAATTCTTACGCATAGCAACCAACTCATCTATACCAATTGGACTACCATGTGCAGCAGCACTATTGGCTTTATTAGGCGATCCATAAGCAATAATAGTATCACAAATTATAATAGTAGGCTTATCAGACAATTGAGCTTGTTTTATAGCTATAGATATCTCTTCATAGTTATGACCATCAACCTTTAGTACATGCCAATTATAAGATAAAAATCTTTGCTCATAATCATCTGATATGGTTAGCTCTGTGCTACCATCTATCGATATGCCATTATTATCAAAAAATACAATTAAGTTATTTAATCCTAAGTGACCAGCCAAAGAGGCGGATTCATGGCTAATTCCTTCCATAAGACAACCATCGCCAACAATACTGTAAACATAATGATCAATAAAACCAAATCTAGTATGCATTGCACGCTCAGCTATTGCCATACCAACAGCATTTGCAAAACCCTGTCCCAATGGTCCAGTTGTTGCATCAATACCAGAGGTTAATCCAAATTCAGGATGTCCAGGTGCTTTAGAATGTAAATTTCTAAAATTCTTAATATCATCTAATGATGGCTCAAGAAAACCCATCAACCACATCACAGAGTATAACACCATTGATCCATGACCAGCAGACAGCACAAATCTATCACGATTAGGCCATAATGGATCATTAGGGTAAATTTTTATAAATTTAGAAAATAAAATACTAACAACATCTGCTATACCCATTGGCATTCCAGGATGGCCTGAATTGGCCTTTTGTATGGCATCTACAGAAAGAAATCGTATAGCATTAGCCATGAGATTTTGGCTAACATTCATTATGGATATCTGTCTAAACTAACTTAGTGCATAATACTAGCATTAAAAGCAGTTAGTGTCTATGTAATTCATGGTGCATTAATTCATAACAAGTAAAGTTAAAAATCCTTCCTTGTAATATCAAAAAATGAAATTGCAAGCAGCAGTGGTATATATACAAATGATTGTATCTGATAAAATAAAATATCTTTCATGTTCTTCACTCCATACAATAACCATTCACTTTTACCAAAGAGATCCAACCTAGGCATTACAACAGCAATAAATTGTAATATATTATATAAAGATCTATAAAACAAACCTCCACCTAACAACAAGTTACCTTCATCTAAAGCAATAAAAAAACCCATCATTCGAGAAGAGATATAAAAACAACAAGCTACTAATACAGCAACTGTAGAGCTCTTTAGCAACATAGCAGCTAAAAAAGTAAATGCCATCATAATTATAGATTCAAAAAAAACACTTACAGTCCAATAAATAAGTCCTTTTGTATTTACAGTAGTTATCATGCTAATAAAAAGACCTATTGGAGCAATAATAATACTGGCTATAAATATCAATGACAGCCAATATGCTAGGATAAAGTTAAAACGTGATATAGGTCGTGATATAATAAAATCTATCTCTTTATTGTCAAACATTCGCTTAACATGAAATGCAACAAACAACACTAAACCTGCTTGTGCAATGATGCGAGTAGATGCTGCAATGTATGATAATGTCATCTCATGCTTTTCAACAAGTGCAGTACTGCCCAAAAAATATGAAACACCAATAGCAATAAGCAATATAGCAAATACACCTAAATATAGAGAATCACGAATAGAGGTAATAAAAGCATAGCGTACAACTGAACCTCTCACAATAAGCACCTAGTAACAAGCAATTAATAAAAATATTACATCTATAACTATGCAACTGTCAAATATATAAAACATATAAAAAAAATGTATAGCAACTAGCATCTGCAAGCTTAGAACATTAAATTGCCCAGATACTCCCAAATCTATATTATATAAAATAATCTAAACAAACTCACAATAGCATTGCTACAAAAATTACTCATCTTATCACATAAGAAAGAAGTATTATCAAAACTAAACACTTGTGTTAAGCTCTCACAAGTTCATAGCCAATATACTCCACTTACTGCATCAAGAGCTATAAATATAAAATTTTAAACTACTGGTTATCATATAAAGCCAACAACAATTTTAGCACTTAATATTGAGGTAATTTATCCAAGTTTAATATACTCTTTATAACATTGATAGCAAAACAATCTCTTGTCAAAATCTCAAAAAATCCTCATTTTAGATAAACCAACAAAACATCAATAATGCATCTAAGCAACTAACACTTACCATACACAACCCAGCTACTAACATATTGTCTTTGTCTTGGTATAATAAGTAGTGTTTAATTAAGTGGACAACAGCTCAAATCAAGTGGGAAGCTACTTACTAACATCACTTTAAACAATTCACCCATATGCTCACTAGATACTAAAGTCTGAACACCATTATACAAATTTTCTGCCACCTCCTTACTAACATCTGTGCATAAATTAGACAACCTTTCCATAATACCTAGTGATTTTAAAAAATTTCCCTGTGTAAAAACTTGGCAGTAAATATTATGCTCTCTACAAGCTTTTCTTAGCATATTAAAATCAACATAAGCACTAACATCAATCTCACCAGGAGTCTCTAGAATACTAACACTCTTATGCTTACAAACTCCATGCAAGCTACTCACAGTTCTTTTTTTGGTATAGCCATAATCAATAACAATCAGTATACCAGAATACCTAGCAACATGAGTAGCTAAATAAGACATAACCGACCATGACATTGGTGAAATTTCTATAATAGAGTCAATAGGGACATTGCCAACATCAGATAAGTAAGGCAATATAGATGGCTTTGGATCTACCAGTGTAAAACACAGCTTGTCTTGATTGATCATAATAGCCACTTCACGCCAACCATTACCAGTGAGAAGCAATTGATATATAGGCAGTGCATCAAAAAACTCATTAGCTATTATAATAGAAGGCTTCTCTGGCAAGGAATGTAAATCTATTGGAACTATGCTACCACCATCTAATAGTAATGGCATCTTATTTATATCAACTGGCAGAATATCTAGTGCTTTATATGCATTGTGACTATGTGCTTTTATACATTTTATCAATTGCCTTAACAATGCACCACCACCACTACCTAAATCAACTAATGCCACATTTTCTACTGCACCTATTAACTCCCAAGAATATACGCAAAAGACAGCTAAAATCTCAGCAAACATTTGACTAATATGAGGTGCAGTGATAAAATCTGCATCATGCCCTAGGGCTTTTTTATTAACGTAATAACCATACTCTTCATGCGTCAGAACCATGGACATAAAATCTGCAACTGAAACTGGCTCAGTGCTTTTTATTATTTGTATAAAAAACTTGCTTACACCATCAACATGAGGACTCACAGCAATATCATTGTGAACAATAGTTTTATTCTTCATATATACCTAATTAAAAAATATAAAATAATTAAAAAATACATACATTTTATAGTAATATTTCTATTTTCAGTAATCTTAATAGCAATGGAAACTACTCACAAACAATCACTGCTGGTTGCTAAAAAAAACATAATAAAATATGCAATTAAGATAGCATCACCATACTATACTATCCATGATAAGCTTATTGAACAAGCCAACCTAATAAAAGAAAAGAAATTATTAACACAAGAAGTTGAAGAGTTTCATAAAAAAAACATTAATCTACTGCAAGAAATACACAAACTAAATGCACTAGTGCAAGAAAATACAGCATTACGAAACCTATTAAATGCACAGTCAGACATACCAGCAAAAAAAATTACTGTACGTATAGTAAATAGAACACATGATTCAGCTGGACCAATAGTGATTGCACAATACTCAGATCAAGCATGTACAGGGTGTTTAGCAATAACAGAGTCTGGATTATTAGGCAGGGTTGAAAAAATCATAGATAATAAGATATTCATAACACCAATGGTAAACAAAAATTTCCGCATACCAGTGGCAATAGGATCCAACATGGAACGTGCTCTTGTAGTTGGAAATGAAAAACCAACACTAACTTCCTTTGAAGACAATATTAATATTAAAGAAAATGATGAAGTATTAGCACTAGATAATAATGGACATATTATCAAAGGAATAAAAATTGGTTTAGTGAAGATTGTTAACAATAAATATTTCCTGCAATCAGACAATAGCATAAAAAAGCATAAATTCACCACAATAATTATACCATAAAGCTAAAAATATTTAATATTGCTCAAAAACTATATTTACTATAAATATATATTTTGTTTATTTTTGCATAAATTAAAGTTAAAATAAATTCAGCTTAACTAAGCATACCTAATTAAAAATATGGGAAAAGAAAAATTATCATTTAATCAAAAACTGACCAGCATCCTAAAAAAACATGAGGAGCTGAGTGCCATTATGAGCAATTCAGAAAAATTGGATAAAGACAAATATATTGAATACTCTAAAGAATATGGTCAAATTGAACCATTGGTTAACATCATAAAACAATATCTAGATTTACAACATGACCTTGAACTGCTTGAGGAAGAAAAAACAAAAAATAATGATACTGCACTTTCCAGTATGATTGAAGAAGAAATTGCAAACTTTAAAAAACAACTAGCAGAGCAACAAAATCATATAAAATTAACACTGCTGCCAAAAGAAGAAGATGATCAAAAAAATGTCATACTTGAGATAAGACTAGGAACTGGTGGCGATGAAGCTGCATTATTTGTAGCAGACTTGTTCCGAATGTATGGACGTTTTGCAGAACAAAATAAGTGGAAATTTGAAATAATGTCTATTGTTGATACTGGTATTGGTGGTTATAAGGAGGCTATTGCAAGCATAACTGGTAAAAATGTCTTTGAAAAAATGAAATTTGAATCTGGAGTCCACAGAGTACAACGTATACCAAAAACTGAAGCTAGTGACCGAATACACACATCAGCTGCAACTGTAGCGATATTGCCTGAAGCAGAAGATATAGACATAAAAATTGACCCTAAAGACATTAGGATAGATGTATATCGTGCAAGTGGTAATGGTGGTCAATCAGTTAACACAACAGAAAGTGCTGTACGTATAACACATATAGAAACTGGCATAGTTGTTACACAACAAGATGAAAAATCCCAGCATAAAAATCGTGAAAAAGCTATGAAAGTATTAAAAGCCAGATTGTATGACAGAAAAAAAAGGGATAAAGCTCAAATTAGAGCAAATGATCGCAAAAATCAAGTTGGTAGTGGCGATAGATCAGAGCGTATACGTACCTATAATTTCCCACAAGGTAGAATTACAGACCATAGAATAAATCTTACAGTTTACAAGATTGATGAAATTCTAAAAGAAGGCAAGCTAAACCATCTTATAGAACCATTAATGATATCAAGACGTGCAGAACAAATGGCCAATTTTGATGAATAGCTAAGACTAAGAAGACATCCAAAACTCTGCAATATCAAGCATTCTTGTAGCAAAAGCATACTCATTATCATACCATGCTACAACACGATACATATTACTACCTATAGATTTAGTAGAGGTTAAATCAACAATTGCACTAAATGTACTGCCAATAAAGTCAGTTGAGACCAAAGGATCTGATGTTGTAGACAAAACACCATTTAGCCTTTCTGCTGCTTGCACAAATACTTCATTCAACCTATTAACACTGCACTGTTTTTCAACAACAAAAACAAAATCTATCATTGAAACCGTTGGTGTAGGAACCCTTATAGCTGCACCATCAATTTTGCCTGAAAGCTCTGGTAATACTAATCCTATATTCTTTGCAGCACCAGTGGAGGTTGGTATCATAGACAATGCAGATGCCCTAGAGCGCCTTAAATCTTTATGGTTTGCATCTAAAACACTTTGGTCATTAGTATATGAATGTATTGTTGTCATATGTCCAGATATAATACCAAAAACATCATTTATAGTTTTCACCACTGGTGCTAAACAATTAGTTGTGCAAGATGCTGCGGAAATTACTTGGTGCTTTGATTTAATATCCATATGATTTACACCATAAACAATCACTGGTTCAACATTTTCTGCTGGTGCTGAAATAATTACCTTTTGTACCCCGCTCAATAAATGCCTCGATGCTTTATCATAAGAATTAAACTTACCAGTACATTCCATTACAATATCCACACCATAATCACCCCATGGCACAGATGCAGGATCAGTATAATTGGTAACTACTGTAGTATTGTTACCATAGGTTAGTGTATTTTGTTCTTTGTTAATAAGCACTGGAATGCCTAGAAGGCCATAATTTGAATCATATTTAGCATAATAAGCACAACTATCCAAATCAGTGGAAGAGTTTATAGCAACCACTTGTAACTTATTATTCTTCAAATTACAAGCTGAACGCAATAAACACCTACCTATTCTTCCAAATCCATTTATAGCTATTTTTATTCGCATATACTAATTATAATGAGTACATTAATGTAATAATATTTCAAAATATCTACAATTGCAATGGACTTAGCCCACAAAAAAAGACTTAGTAGACGAGTGTTTATGTTGCTCTGGGGGAAAATCATTCTATGTACAATACTAATCATTAGGCTGTATAAATTACAAATAAAACAACATCATAAATACCAAAAAATAGCAGAAAAAAATAGCACTACCACTTTAATGGAGCCAGCACCTCGTGGTAAAATACTAGATCGTAATAATGAACCATTGGCTATTAACAAAAATATTTATGGCATAATAGCCAATGGCTCAAAACAAGCCACTGAGTCAATTGCAAAACTAACCACATTCCTAAAACTTGATCTTAAAAAAACCCAACAAATAATATCAAATACCCCACAAAATAGCAGCACCTTATCTATAATTATGTCAAATATAAGCTGGGAGCAATTTTGCAAAGTTGAGATTAATTTACACAAACTGCCAGGAATCTCAACAATAATAAATCAAATAAGATTCTATCCATATCAACACCAAGCATCTCATATAATAGGATACACAGTTAATAGGCATAATGATATCAAAATCACCAAACAAAATATACAATCCAATACACCAGTTGGGAAAATTGGTATAGAGAAATACTGTGACAACATTTTATCTGGTGCGCCAGGATTCATAGAAAAACGCATTAATGCAAAAGGACTAAGCATTGATGATATTGGCTGGCTTGCACCAAAAAGAGGAGGTAGTGTTAAAATCTCAATTGACATAAGAGCACAACAATATGCATTAGATATCTTAGGTGATTATACAGGTTGTATGATGGCAATTGATCTTAGTGATGGTGCAATGCTAGTTTCCTGCAATAGTCCATCTTTTAATCCTAATCACTTTACCCAACAACTAACTCCAGAAAATTGGAAAAAAATACAAAAAAATAAATCATCTCCTTTGTTTAATCGTTTTACTGCAAATCTCATTCCACCAGGTTCTTTATTTAAAATAGTAACAGCTATAGCTGCTATCCACAACAAAACAATTAACCCAATGGAAACCATACACTGCTCAGGATCTATGCAGGTGGGCAATTGCACACTTCATTGCTGGAAAAAAAATGGGCATGGTGATGTTAATTTATCAAATGCTATTGCTTCATCATGTAATACATATTTTTATGAAATAGGCAAAAGAATTAATATTGATCTTTTGCTTGATGTGGCAAAATTATTTGGCTTTGGTACCCTTACTAACATTGAGTCAGACAATGAAAGATCTGGCTTTCTGCCTGAAAAAAAATGGAGGCAAGAACACCTAAAAGACAAATGGTTTATTGGCGATACAATCAATAGTGTTATTGGCCAAGGATATATACTGGCAACACCATTGCAACTAATAACAATGATTGCTAGAGTTGCAACAAATCAAATGATAACACCAACCTTTCTGAATTTTGGCGAGAAAAAAACATTCCCATCACTTCCCTTAACAGCCAATGAGTTAAAACATATCTATCAGGGAATGTATGATTCTGTATATGCAAAGTATGGCACATCATTTCTTAAACAAAATACTTACCATAACTTTACCATAGCTGGCAAAACTGGATCATCACAAACTGTCTCTAAGCGAAATGACACCAAAAACAAAACACATGCCATATTTGCTGGATATGCACCATTTCACACACCCAAAGTAGCAGTATTAGCGTTAATAGAAAAAGCTGGTGCAGGATCAAAGGTTGCAGCACCACGAGCAAAACTAATGCTACAATACCTTCACAAGCTTGGCTATTTAAAATAGATCAAAGGAATACTTAATCAACAATGTAAAAAGATTAATACATAAATATAGCACCTAGCAGCAATTTATTTCTTGCAATAAAATCCATACATCTCAATTATCCAAAAAAATGTCAATGTAAAAGGTAGATAAATAGTTAACACCATTGCAAAAAACCATAATGAACATTGACTTGTTTTTTATTTTATTATAAGCAAATGAATACTGATACAATAATAAAAATCTTTGACCTAATGTACCTAGCAGGAGCAAGTAAAAAAAAATTTATAGTTTATGCAATAAATGCAATTACAATACTATTTATAGCATACTTTATCTTTCATGCAACAATTGGACCTAGTGGGCTGAAAAAATTGTTTGAAATAAGAAAAATAGTATTAAACAATAAAAATAAACTAGCAATATTAAACACAGAAAACCAAACAATCTCCAGAAAGATTAGAGCGCTAACTGAGAAAAGTCTTGATATTGATTTTCTTGATGAGGAAGCTCGCTGGTCATTGGGGCACATTGGGTCAGATGAGACATTTTTCAACAGGGAGTAATCATGAATACCACTACTACAAAAAATCAAAACACTGAATTGATTAAAGCACTTTTTACAAATATTTGCCATGATATGGCAGGTGTTATTGGAGCAATCAATAATGCATCTGAATTAATAGAAATAGAAGACAATAATCAGTGCAATCAGTCAAATAAAGAAGTTAAACAGCAGGCATTAAATCTTACAAAAAAAAGTGCGCAAAATGCTGCATATAGAATTAAAATGTTTCGCAAGGCTTATGCACTAGATGACTGTTTTGCTGACACTAATCTACACGACTATTGCAATGATCTTGTTATGTTTCTTGCAGGTAAAAATATAAACTTAATACTACCTGTGGACTCTAAACAGCGATATTACAAAGCATATGTATCAAGAATAATACTAAACATGCTATTGGTATTAAGTAGTGCTATACCAGGAAAAGAAAGTATTAAACTACAAATTAAAAAACATAATGAATCTATATTTGTAAATGCTATTTGTGCAACACACAACACCATTAAAATTGATGATCTAATTGTTGATGCCTTAATGGGCAAGCATAGTAACATTAACATAAAAACTGCTCAAGCTATATTCTTACATAACTTAGCAAATGAGCATGATTGTGAACTACGTATTTCTGCGGGCGATAAGGCATTAGAGTTTAATGCTTTATTTGGTCAGGGACACTATTCATAAAAATAGGCATGGATAATAAATCCATGCCTAACAAAAAATTCAATGAATAATGCAAAGCATTTAGTGGTGTGAACAAATCACATAGTCAGTAATATTAGGGAAATATTTGTAATTTTAACATCAAAAGCTAAAGTCAAACTATACTTAGTTACCCTATAAATTTCTACATAATTAATACAATAAATTAAACAATATTATTAACAAACTAACTTAATAAATTTTTATTTACAAAATCAACTTCCCATTTAGGAAACACCTTAACAAACAAATACAAACTAACATTTTTGTCAAGCAAATAACTAAGCTCACGCCTAGCCTTAACACCAACAATCTTCAACATGTTACCATTAGCACCAATAACAATCTTACGATGTCGTTCAGATTTAACATATATAACCTGATGTATAATAACATTACTATCACTTTCTTCCCATTTTTCTCCCTCAACATTCAATGCATATGGTAACTCACGCTCAAGAGCCATAAGCAAATGCTTGCGAGTAACTTCAGTTGCAAAAAAACTAGATGATACATCTGTCATGCTATCTGGCTCATAAAGCCATGGCGATGGAGTAGCAATACTTTCCAAATATAACAGCAAGCCATTCATCCCATCACCTTTAGTGGCAGAAACCATAAAAACCTTTTCAAAACTATGCAATTTACTCAACTCTGCGATAATGGGTAATAATTTAGGTTTATGCACTAAATCAACCTTGTTTAACACTAATATCATTCTGGAATCAGCAAATGAGGATAAACGCTGAAAAGTACTCCTTAAATTAGAGTCTAAACCCTTTTTTACATCCACAACCAGCAACACTATATCGCCATCTAACAATGCATCCCATGCTTGATTAACCATAAACTTTTCAATAATTTTCTTTGTCTTAAATATCCCAGGTGCATCAATAAAAATTAACTGTGTGTCACCTTTGGTATAAATAGCACGTATCTTCTGACGTGTGGTTTGCACCTTTGGTGTTACAACAGAAATACGCTCTCCAACAAACCAATTAAGCATAGTTGATTTCCCTGCATTAGTTGGTCCTAATAATGTCACTGTGCAAACTTTTGTATCCTGCAAAATTATAACCTATACATAAATTTAACCATTATTTTCCCCAAGAAAAAATTAATTACAACAACAAAATAACATCAGAGCAAAAACTATGCAAATCCTCTATCTACAATAACTTAACAACAAACAGCCATTAACCAAACTGTATCAATACAGATAGACAAACCATTAGCAAACTACAATGTTCAGCACCTTATCAGGAATAAAAACAACTTTAGTAACATTTTTACCCTGAAGAAATCTCAACACCTTCTTTTCTTTCATGGCCATTGAGTAAACTAAACTCTGTTCACTGCCAACTGCAACATCTATCATGCTACGCACCCTTCCATTCACCTGTATCACCACAGTTGCCATAGAATCAGATACAAACTCAGGATCATAAACTGGCCATTCCATTAAACACATAAGACTATTACCACCCAAACATTCCCATAATGCCTGAGTTGTATGTGGAATAAAAGGATCTATCAAGCGCAAAAAAAGTGCAGCAAAAAACTCTATACTATCTACATCCATCTTAACACACACATTAAAAAAAGCACGAATTTCAGCAATTGCACTATTAAAACGCATACCCTCTAGATGATCTGTGGTGTTTCTAATAGTCTTATGTGCAATCTTTACATATTCTGCAACACTGCACATGCTAATAATCTTAACAATGTCATGCATACTTTCATTGGTAATTGGTTTGCTATTAAGTGAAAAAACAAAATCCCAAACCTTATTAATAAAGCGCCATGCCCCAGCAATGCCTTTATCTGACCATTCTAAATCTTTCTCTGGTGGGGTGTCTGAAACAATAAACAAACGAACTGTATCTGCACCATATTTATCCAATATAGCCACAGGATCAACAACATTTTTTTTAGATTTACTCATTTTTTCCACAGAACCAATAACTACATTATCATAACTCTGCGCTTCTTCAGGGAAAAGCCATTCACCATTAGCATTCTTAAATGTTTTATGACATACCATGCCTTGCGTAAGCAGGGAGTTAAATGGCTCAAGTGGAATGCCCTTATAGCCAATATCTATCATCATGCGACAAAATAATCTAGCATACAGTAAATGCAAAATTGCATGCTCTATACCACCAATATAATGATCTACTGGCATCCATTTCATCAACTCATCTTGAGATAAATACCCATCCTCAGAGCAAAATGCCAAAAAATACCAAGATGACTCAAAAAAAGTGTCAAATGTATCTGTTTCTCTGGTAGCCATCTTATCACATACTGGACAAAGAACATGTTTCCAAGTTGGATGATTGACTAAATGATTACCAGTTTTAGATAAATCAATATCAGTTGGCAACTCAACAGGCAAATCACTCTCTGGCACAGGTACAATGCCACAATTGTCACAATAAATAATTGGGATTGGACAGCCCCAATATCGTTGACGTGATATGCCCCAATCCCTTAATCTATAACTTATCTTTCTATGACCTAGATTATTTTTCTCTAGGTATTTAATCATTGACTCTCTAGCTTCCAATACTGACTTTCCTGCAAACAAAACACCTTCCACCATTGTCCCTTGTGTATAATCAAAGTCATTACTGGATTCTACAACCTTCTTTATAGGTAAATTATACTTAACAGCAAACTCATGATCTCTTTCATCATGTGCAGGGCAGCCAAAAACGGCACCCACACCATAACTATCAAGAACAAAATTAGCTGCATAAACTGGTATTTTCTCACCATTTACAGGATTAATCACATCAAAATCTAAATCAAAACCATATTTTTCCATATCTTCTCGTGCTACAGCATCACCAAGATGCACACTAATAAAATGATGCAATGCTTTGTCAACCTTACTTTTCTTGCTTATAATGGGATGTGAAAGAGATAAAGCACAAAATGATGCACCTGATAATGTCTCTGGCTTAGTAGTGAAAATTTGCAAATCACCACCACCATCTGCTAACATAAAATCAACCAAAACACCAGCTGATTTGCCAATCCACATTCGTTGCATAGATTTAACTTTCTCTGGCCATTTTGGCAGCTCATCCAAACCTTGCAATAAACTCTCTGCATAACTAGATGCCCTAATGAACCATTGATTAAGTTTACGCTTTTCAACCAATGCACCAGATCTCCAGCCTTTTCCACCAATAACCTGTTCATTAGCCAACACAGTATGATCAATAGGATCCCAATTAACCCATTCTTCTTTGCGATACACCATGCCATTTGCAAACATTTGCAAAAAGAATGCCTGCTCTTGGGAAAAGTAACTTGCATCACATGTGCACAGCTCTCGAGTCCAGTCATATGATAGGCCAATTCGTTTTAACTGTGAGCGCATAGCAGCAATATTTCCAGCAGTCCATACAGCAGGGTTAGTATTATTCAACACTGCAGCATTCTCAGCAGGCAGACCAAATGCATCCCATCCTATTGGATGTAAAACATTGTGACCAGTTGCCTTTTTATGTCTTGCTATGATATCACCAATAACATAATTGCGCACATGACCCATGTGTATACTGCCTGATGGGTAAGGCATCATTGACAAAACATAACTTTTTTTCTTCTGGCTAGCTGCATCAGCATTAAAAACACCATAAGCATTCCATTTCTGCCAAGCATTTTCCATTGCTTTCCGGTGATCATATGACACAACTACCCCTAAATCAAAATTGACAAACTACTAAATGCTACAATATATAAAGTAAAAATCAATGCATAAATAATACAAAAAATCAAACTGTAGTTATTTATAATGTTCTAATATTCTTAGAGTGCTGCAATGCCATCTCTACTAAAGAAACAAATAATGGGTGTGGGTCAAGTATCTTTGACTTTAATTCTGGATGAAACTGTGTTGCTATAAACCATGGATGTGATTTTATCTCTAATGCTTCAAGCACTGAGCCGTGAGCAGAAGTACCGCTAAATATCATGCCATGTTGCTCAAATGTACTCATATATTGAACATTAATCTCAAATCTATGCCTATGTCTCTCATCAATCAGCTCTTGCTTATATATCTCAAACATTTTACTATTACGATTAATGTCACAAGAGTAAGAACCTAAACGCATAGTTCCACCTTTATCATCACTAGAGCTTCTTTTTTCCATTTTAGCATCAGCTCCAATCCATTCCTCCATTAAACCAACAACCATACAACCACTGCTTGAAAATTCACTGGAAATTGCATCATTCCAACCAATAACATTACGTGCAAACTCTATTACTGCAAGCTGCATGCCAAGACATATACCTAAAGTTGGTATATTATTTTCACGTGAGTATTTTATTGCACTTATTATACCCTCTACACCTTCATAGCCAAAACCACCGGGAATCACCACAGCATCAACTTCATCTAATGCACTAACCACTCCATCTGCAGCTAATTTTTTAGCATCAACCATAACAATTTCTACTTTAGTCAAATGAATTACACCACCATGATTCAATGCCTCTATAACAGATCTATATGCATCACCAAATTTAGTATATTTTCCTACCAGTGCTACTTTTATCGTATGAACTGGGTTATTGATACTATCAACAAATCTATGCCAGTCTAGCAGATTAGGACTACACCCCAAAAGACCAAAATGCTCCATAACCACTTTATCAAAACCAGCCTCATGGTAAACTAAAGGCACTTCATAAACATTAGAAACATTTGGTGCTGAAATAACCATCTCTGGTGGCAAGCTACACATAAGAGAAATTTTATTTAACTCTTTGCTTGATAACACAGTCTCAGAACGACAAAGTAACATATTGGGCTGTATTCCTATAGAACGCAACTCTTTAACAGAATGTTGGGTTGGCTTAGTTTTTAATTCAGATGTAGTACTTAAGTGTGGTACTAAAGTGGTATGTATATGCATTGTTTTACCAACACCTAATTCATAATTCAATTGCCTAATGGCCTCTAAGAAAGATAATGCTTCAATATCACCAACTGTTCCACCAATTTCACATATAATAAAATCAAAATCATTGGAATCATTTTGGATAAACTCTTTAATAATATTAGTTACATGTGGCACAACCTGAATTGTTTTACCCAAGAAATCGCCCCTGCGCTCCCGCATTAAAAGCTCAGCAAATACCTTGCCCATAGTAATGCTATCTTTATTATTAGCATTGCATCCAGTAAAACGCTCATAATGCCCTATATCCAAATCGGCTTCAGTGCCATCATTGGTAACAAACACCTCACCATGCTCTCCTGGGCTCATTGTACCAGAATCAACATTAAAATATGGATCAAACTTACGAACCCGAATCTTAAAGCCACACCTGCCTAACAACATTGCCAAACCAGCTGCAGCAATACCTTTACCCAAAGAAGATACAACCCCTCCAGTAACAAAAATAAAATTAGACATAATGCACCAAATATCTATTGCATAGGAACAGCTGGAAGTTCATTGAACAAACCCTCTTCTGAAGAAGCACTGCTGCCTTCCTGTTCTGTTAATGTAGGAATCTGTATATTAATAACTTTATTTTTATGATTCAGCAATGCCACAGCTAGGCTATTGCAAAAAAACAGCATGGCAAAGCACATAATAAGCTTAGAAGAAAAAGACATTGATTTCCTAGTGTTCATAGATCCAACATTACTTATATTCGCCCCTATGCCACTTGTAACACTTGCTGAGGATGGTTGCGAAAGCAAAATTAAAACAATTAAAATGATTGAAATTAGTAAATGTGTTGTGACAAAAAAAGCCAACATAACATCTCCAAGAATACATTGTAAGACTTGATAGAAAAAGCCTAAACCTTAAGTAAGTAAATATACATTACAACAAACTAATTGTCAAAGATATAGAAAAATGATATTAGATTACTTTGAAGATATAATTTACCCATGCATCATGCGAAAAATAATCTCAGTACTAATTATATGCATATGTATTGCAGTTAATACCTTGGCAGAAAATGACCAAAATACTTTAAAACAACTAAAAAAATTTGGTGATATTTTTGAAAAAATTCGTAATGAATATGTTGATCCAGTGACTAGTGATAAACTAATTGAACATGCTTTAAATGGAATGCTTACTGGTCTAGACCCCCATTCTGGGTATCTTAACTCTACAAGTTTTAAAGAAATAAAAATGCAAACCAAAGGTGAATTTGGTGGACTTGGCATGGAAGTCACAATTGATAATGGCTTTGTTAAGGTTATGTCTCCAATAGATGATACACCTGCTTTTAAAATGGGCATTAAACCAGGTGATTATATAACTGCAGTAGATGATAAATCTATAATTGGCTTAAGTTTACAAGAAGCTGTTACAATGATGCGTGGTGAAGCAGATACAAAAATCAAATTAACTATCATTCGAGCAGAAGCTAAAGATCCCTTAGAAATTATATTAACAAGAGATATTATTAAAATAAATCCTATTAAAGCACAACTGTATAATGATGTTCTTTATATTAGAGTAGCATCATTCACAGAACAAACATCTGAGTCAATAAAAAAAGAGCTTAAAAAGCACAATCTAAGTAGCAGAAAAGCCAAAGTTAAAGGAATATTGCTTGATCTACGCAACAATCCAGGTGGTTTATTGAATCAAGCAATAGGTGTCACAGACTCATTTATCTCATCTGGTGAGATTGTGTCCACAAGAGGTAGACATAAAGAAGACATTACGCGATACAATGCATCTGGTAAAGACATTACATCTAACACACCTATGGTTGTACTAATAAATGGTGGTACTGCATCTGCATCTGAAATTGTTGCTGGTGCTTTACAAGACCACAAGCGTGCAGTACTAGTTGGCACCAAATCTTTTGGCAAAGGATCAGTGCAAAGCATTATTCCATTCCAAAATGATTCTGCTGCTATTAGAATCACAACCTCACGATACTATACGCCATCTGGGAAATCCATACAAGCAGAGGGCATAACACCAGATATAGTATTAGAAAATGCCAAAGTAGAATTCTTAAATCACAAAACATACAAAGAATCCGATCTACCTGGCCATCTGCACAATAAACAGTCACAAACAAATAATAATACACACAAAAAAGCACGAGAAATTATGTACAGCACTGATGTGCAAATGGCTATGGCATATGACATAATTAAAGCAATTATTGCCTATAAAGCAATGTAACATCTTAACTGAGCATTATAAGCTACTGGTCAATTTAATAGCATTAGCATTATAATGCTATGCTGATTTAATTTTTCATTAAGCCTATCATGCTACAATTAATCTTACTAAAATAAAGCTATAATGCATCATGAAAAACAAAACATTGATATTATTTAACACCATGATGCTTGGTGGCATACTAGTTATTTTTACCAATGCATTCTCAGAGACAGCATCTTGTAAGTGTTCATTATCAAGCAAGACAATCAAAGACAGTATGCAAAAATCATTGCAAAACAGCGATATAGTGGTACATGGAGTAGTTACAGATATTGTCAACATTGATTCAGTGCACTATATTGCTAAAATCAGCAATAGCAATACTTGGCATGCAAGCCACAAACAAAACGTTGAGCTTAAAAAAAGTAACAATATCTTAGAAAAAATATTAAACAACACACTTCACAACAATCACAACAATATCAGTAGTACAGCAAAAAACACAATGAATGACTCATACTACTATATACTGTCGAGTCGTAATCCAGAAGACTGTGGAGCAGAATTTAAAACTGGATGGAATTATCTTGTTTATGCTAACAAATATAATAACTTACTCATTACTTCTGCATGCCATAGAACAGCAATAGCTGGTGAATTAGAAGTGGATATCACAGCATTAAACAACAGTAAAGCCAAAGATTAACAATTAACAACAAATAAATCAAACATCCAATTCTACTTGCAAACAAACATACCAAGCATCCTGATAACAAAAAACTGTTACCATTTTACAATTACCATCAATTTTATATTTTTTATAAAAATCCACCCAACCAATCTTAGGCAATCTGATACCATTGCCTTTTAAAATAACATTTTTTCTAACTCTAGAATAACCAAAAGTGATACGAAAAGAATTGTTAGGCTCTATTCCAGATAATATTGATGCTTTGTGTTTTTCTTTTGCAGGTAGTACATGCAATGCCAGATCTCTTAATTTCTGCTGTAAAGCAGTGCAAGATACTTCATTCAAGAATGCATATTTATCTGATTGCTTTAATAACGTTAACCAGTTGCACATTTCATTACCATTCATAAACTCATTCCAATTTGATGCAATAGAGTTGTTTACATATCTTTTAAGAATTTCACACGATTTAATATGTCTTTTTAAGAATTTCTCTAACTCTACACAACAACCATTCTCAAGTGTTGACTGGCTGTACAAAACATTCCTAAAATTTTGGTAAAAACCAGTAAAAAATTTTTCATATAAATTCTTTGGAGCTGACTTATTATGTAACAAATTATCTAATAGCGCTGAAAAATTATCTAACAAATCTAATAAATACAACATCTCCCTGCAATGTTTAACATTGCCAACAGATGCTTCCTGCTCTGCCTTATGATTATTAATACACATGAAGTACTGCCAAACAAAATATGAATGAGTAACAGTCTTCTTTAACTGCACACATGTTGTATCATCTGTTTTTAATTGTATTCTATATATCTTGTTTCTTTTTCTATTATTACTGCCTAATTTTATTACCACATCCATCATTTCCAATTCTACCATCTTTATATTTAATATTTCTAATTTCTAAATTATATGTACTGACTATCTTAGTTATATAATTTAATTACGTGTTAGTATCAATTTGCTAAACAAATAATCAACATGAAAAATAAATATATGAACTAGATAAAAAATATTGTTTACAATACACAACTATAAATATCAAAATATAAAAAATATACAACTATAGATATCAATAAACTAATTAATTTGATGCATAACCAATTACAAAATCACATAATAAAAACTAAAATTATTTTTATATTAATAAATAAAATGTATACAATTTACAATAATATTAAAAAAATAATCATAGCTATAATAATAATGCCTATTTATTTTTATAAAATTACAATCTCTCCTTTTATGCAGCACAGATGTCGCTTCTATCCTACTTGCTCACAATATTGTATAGATGTAATAAAAAAAAATGGATTAATACTGGGAATAACCAAAGGAGTAAAAAGAATCATAAAATGTCACCCATGGAACTTAGGGGGGCATGACCCAGTAGACTGAGTTAATAAAAAACTGGATAATAAACAAAAAAGGGCAAGAAGAATCATAAAATCTCACCCATGTAACTTAGGAGGGCATGATCCAATAGAAATAACATTAACTATCCAATATATTAACAAATTAATAATATTTGTGTGCTCTTTGTATACAAAAAACCAATTCACGCCTAAGTTCATCCAAGCTTTTCTCAACAGCCCTACGTTTACACACAACTATATAACATAAGTCTTGGCGTAAAATTGGTAGCATGTTTTTAATTGCTATGCGCAACAAACGCTTTATTCGATTACGCACAACAGCCCCACCAACTCTTTTGCTGATAGTTATGCCATATATTATAGAATTAACAGGAAATCTTTTTTTTACAGCACACAGCCTAGTATGTTGCAAAATTATGGAATGTGAAAAAACTACATTACCAAATTGGGCAACAATACTAAACTCTTTATGCCATTTTAGTGTTTGTAATTGAACACTCATTGCCAAAATTATGCAGATAAAATTCTTCTACCAGCCAATCTTCTGCGTCTAATAACGTTTCTCCCACCATGTGTGCGCATTCTAGCTCTAAATCCATGTCTACGCTTCCTAACAAGATTACTGGGTTGGTAAGTACGTTTCATTTTTTAGCCTATCATTTTCAAACGTTTCTTGTATTTTACAATTTCATCAATTGAAACAATCTTAATATTATAACTTTTTGCAAATGAAATCAAGCCATCTGTTCTCATCATCTCACCATTATCTGCCATAACTTCACAAATAACAGCCATTTTAGGTAAACCAGCCATTTCCATCAGCTCAATACTAGCCTCAGTATGACCAGGGCGTTCCAAGACACCGCCCAATTTTGCCACTAAAGGAAACATATGACCTGGCGACATCAAATCAGATGGTGTGCTGTTTTTATCTAACATGGTTTTTATAGTTTGCACCCGATCACGGCATGAAACACCAGTTGTAACACCATGTTTTTCTACTGCATCAACTGAAAGGGCAAAATTAGCAGTATGTTCTATGCTATTTTTCTTAGGTGATAAAACAAGGCCAAGGCGTAATATGTCAGCCTCTACAACTGTTACACATACTATACCTCGTGCATATTTAGTTAAAAAATTCATACTATCTGGAGTAATAAAAGATGCAGCAATCAATAAATCACCCTCATTTTCTCGATCTGCACTATCAATTACAATACACATCTCACCCATAGCTAAACCAGTCACTACATCTTCTACAGAAGATAAAAAAAAGGAAGATGACACACAAAGACCTAGCAAAAATTTGCTTGAATTCTATAATAAGAATAAAAATAAGTCAATAACATGCAGCATCACAATGTCTATCTAGTGTCAGACTTCACCTGTGAAACTACTGCAACAATTGCAAGAGCAATTTTTGCTAATTTTAACACAATCAAAATACAATCTTACATGTGGCCATTAGTAAGCAGTGAAAAAAGTGTTAATAATTTGATGTCTAATATAAAGAAAAAACCAGGTATAGTAATATGCACAATCTTCAATGATAGAGTACAAAACTACCTAATAAAACAGTGTAACAAAATCAATGTCCACTGTATTCCTGCAATCTCAGGGATTATAAAAGATCTAGAAAAATATTTACACACAAAAATTTCTACCAACAAAAATCAAATGAGTGGGAAAAAATCACTTAGCAGAATAGATGCAGTAGAATATACACTAGCACATGATGATGGGCAAAATCCCTCTAGTTTAGCTGAAGCTGATATTATTATTGTTGGTGTGTCTAGGACATCAAAATCACCAACCAGTATATATTTAGCTTACCGATATTTTAAAGTTGCCAACATACCATTTATTGGAAATACACCATCGGCGAAAATAATTGAATCATTAAAACAAAATTTTATTGTAGGGCTTACTATTGAGATGAATAAATTAATTGAACTAAGAGAAAACAGAATGTGTGCTATGGGCATGACAACAAAAAATCAACCATACACCAATCATGAAGATGTTGGAGATGAAATCAATGCGGCAAATAAACTATTCCAACACAATAATTGGCCCATTATTGATGTAACTCAATCATCTGTGGAAGAGACAGCAGCAAGAATTATACAACTATACAATATAAGGAAGAATTAATGACAAAAATCACCCATAACCTAAAACACACTATAAAAACTGCAAAAAAACGAAGCAACTCTTCTGCCCGATGGCTTAATAGACAGTTACATGATGTATTTACCATCAAAGCACAAAATGAAGGATACAGATCTAGATCAGCATACAAGATAGAGGGCATAGATAATAAATTTAACATTATAAACAAAAGCACTTTGATTCTTGATATTGGAGCAGCACCAGGTGGTTGGTCACAAGTTGCACGAAAAAAATCAAAACCATCTACGAAAATATGGGCTTTAGATATTTTAGAAATGGAACCATTAAATGGCGTGAACTTTATGCAATATGATATTACAACTAGCCATAACAAAATTAAGGAAAAAATTGGTAGACCAGATTTAATAATGTCCGACATAGCACCATCTTTTTGTGGTATTGCAGAAACAGATCATCTGCGTAGCATTGATCTATGTGAGTCAGTGCTGGAATTAGCGGAAGAAGTATTGTGTATAAATGGCAGTCTTGTATTAAAAATATTTCATGGTAGAGATGAGCCTAATTTTTTTACAAGAGTGAGTAAGATGTTTAACTCAATTAAACGCTTCAAGCCACCAGCCAGTCGCAAAGAATCTGGAGAATTCTACTATATTGCACTTAGCTTCAAGGGAAAACATTAAGTTAAATATCTATTAGTAAGCTTATACTTGTTCAATTAAATGAAGCACTAAGGAAGATAGTAATTAGTGTAACTAAAAATGGTTAGTAATTAAAACATCAAAGCAAAACATCAAATTATCCTATATTTAAACTTAACAATACACTTTTCTCTTAATAATTAGAATTTAATATTATTAAAATACATTGCAGAATTGTGATAGAATATTTTCATATCAATGAAACTAATCTGCTATTTTGTCTTATTCAAACCTGATAAAAAATCAAAAACAATACTAAATTAATTAATATATTGCTATCTAAATTAAAAACATAACTAATTAATATGAAAAATTATTGAATTATAGTTTCATAAAGACTTAAGGAAAAAAATATATACTTAATTTTATAACCAATCAGCAATTCTAAAATAATGACAGCAACCACTATAAAAACAGAACATGGTATATCAATAGTGGAGTCCATGGTAGTAATATCTATAATTGCTTTATTAAGTGTTGCAATATTAGTTAGTAGAAATCTAATAGCAGTTGCAGAGGCACAAAAAATAATTAATGAACTCACTACATTTGAAGAAGGAGTATTTGCTTTCTACATGCAATATCAATACCTGCCAGGTGACTTTCCAGATACAAAACTATGGGGAGATGAACACATAAAAAGCATCTGCAATAAAGTTACTCTAGACTTTAAATTAATAAAAGATGGCATGGATGCAGCATATATTGCTGGTGATGGAGATGGTATTGTGGCTACTGCATGGAAGGGCGAGAAAGATCCATATCCAACAGAAAGTGACATGGCCAGCTGTCACCTAGCATTATCTGGTTACCTACCATTGAATAAGTTGGGTTGTGGTGTGCCAAATTATAGTGAGGGTAACCCATCTCTTTTATCAGGAAATCTTGACAAAGATCTGCCATTCATACCTGGGTATTGGATTAATAATAAAAATCTTCTTCATATTCATAGCCAAATATCAAACAGAATAACAAAAGCAACAGATCTACATATGGCTCCAAAGGGCAATTCTATAATGTTGACTGGTAAATATAAAGATAGCTATTTGACAACAGGAATACCTATTGCAACTTATATTAGCTCATATGTATTATCTTTTTTAGATAAAAAAATAGATGATGGTAAGCCTGGTACTGGTAGAATTACATTTGGTAATGTTTATAGTAATAGTGGTAGAGGAACTGGAAGTAGCCTTCCTACTCTAATCTGCACTGCACTGAATCCTTTAGGTGTTGCAGAAAATCTATGCACCCCAGATTCTGAATTCACCAACATTAGTTATAGCAACAAGGATTCAGGCTATATGATCTATCAACCAAAATGGCTGCATGATTTAACTGAAAATTAAACTCAGTAAAAAGAAAAATGAAATATAGAACTAAAAAAACCATAACAGAACATAGTCAAAGCATTATGCATCACAAGTAATATAGCATTATGCTGTACACAAACACTGCAAACTAACACATCTAACATTACTATGTAATAACAATGCTGCTAGGATCTTCTATGTTGCTTAGCAATCTGCTGCAATAAGATAGGTTTATTTAAACCAACAGCAAGTATACTAACCATCTTGTGATTGTCTGCTATCTTGTTGTATTTTAATTTATTATGCTGTAAATAGTTATTATTATCCTTATACTGTTTTATATTCACATTATATGCTTGAGCTTTTCTTGTGCAGCATATGCTTGTTTTATTTTTTACATATTGTGTCATGATATGTGTACAATATTTCTGATTAATATGTTGATTCATATTATGTTTTAAGTGCTGTGTGTAATGAATATTGTGTTGCAGCAAATGCTTATTATAGATAAATTGTTGTTGCACATTATGAATACTTATTAGATTTTTTACTCCAATATTTGTATATATACTCATATTGTGCTTAATATTTTTATCAATACTTTTATCATATGGCCTAGTTTTACTCATACTAACACCCCATTTCTTTCCATCAACATCCTTATTTAATTGACCTACATTCTTTCCTGCAACTCCAGTATCTATATGATTATTATCTTTTGTTTTTTTATGTGCACTGCTAACACGGGAATATTTCTTACTGGAATCTTTCTTGTGATCAATGTTTTTATCTTTATTATTTTTATCTGCTGCCTTGTTGTTAGTACTAGTTGTAGTACTAGTTGTTAGACTATTATTATCTTTTGTTTTTTTATGTGCACTGCTAACACGGGAATATTTCTTACTGGAATCTTTCTTGTGATCAATGTTTTTATCTTTATTATTTTTATCTGCTGTCTGTTTATTGTCAAAATCTTTAGCAGTAAATTTATTAGATAGATTAATAGATATCTTTTGATTACCATAGCTTGGCGTATAAGTATTATTATCATGTGCTATGTTCTGTTTTCTAGGATTTAAATGAGCAGCACTATGCACATGCCTGTTCCTCTTATTGTATGATACAAATGGATAGTCACTGCTTATATTATAATTCTTTGTTATATAATTTGAATTTGTTACTTTATAATCTGAATATAGTGAATTTGTATCTTCTTCCATATTTTGCATATCTTCATTCATATCATGTGTATCTGATGAGTATGCTTTAATTTGTTGACCATTCTGTACTACTACTACCTCTTCCCAATTCTCTTCTGCTGTTACATCCATCTCCTCAGACTGATTATAATCATAATTATTAAACTGCCTAACCTTATCATTAAAATAAGATGCATTATTATATGCCAATAGTAATTCTAAATTACTGTTATTTTTGCTGTAGCATATACTATTCTGCATAGCACAATAATCTATTGGTGCTGTTAAGCTGGTTGTATAGGAGGATTGTGTGCCACCAACATCTATCTCATGCTGTTTTGATGGCTGCTTAACAACCATGTGTAACATTCGTTTTGATAGCTTCTGACCAACTGTGTGCTTATCATTAGATTGTTTTTTTACTTTTTCTTGCTCATTATCTGTATTTATAATAATATTCTCATGAGTATTAACATATGTTTGGTATGAGATATTAAGAAAATCTTCTGTTTCCCATGTCATAATATCATCATAATAATCCTCATTTAACTCCATAGAAAAAACTTCATCCACAAATTGCCCATTACCATTGCAGTTTGCTGTCTCTAAAGTTTTCTCATTACATGCATTAACAATAGTGCCATGTAAATTATATGCACCAATACCTCTTTCTCCATGACTTAATATTAAATATGCTGCCTCATGTTTACCAAGCATATTATTACCCATGCTATCTACTATTGTTATTGTTTTCTTAGATTTGGATAAATCAAATGCACAAGTACAACCAGTCGAATTTTCTATATCATCTGCACAACACTTGCTTTGCTTTCTTTTACAATATTTGTTGTCATTATTCCAGTTACAGCATGTGCTAGTAGTGTCTATTTCCTGACAACAACGTTTTTTTTCATTCTTGCACTCTTTCCCACCTTCTTCATTCCAGCAACATGGATTACTATTAAACCATATGTCACTATGCATATTGTCTTTAAGGTCTCTTAATTTTAAAATCTGTGAAAAACAAGGTTTATAACAAGATGCATTAATTGAGGTAGCAATTGTAATTTTATTATTCCAACCATCATAAGACATTGCCTCTGATATGCCCAATGTTATAAATGGTATAGTACCAATAGTAAAATTATCTTCTGTGGAGCACTTACCCTCTAATCCATATTCATCATCATTAATTTTAGCTGTGGGATTAGCAGGACATGGCAAGCGACCATGTGTTATAAAATAATTATGCAAAATCTCTCTTAAAGAATTGATAATAATCCTAGTATTTTCAATCTTACTCACTCTTGCTTGATGTTGTGCCAATGATATAAATGTTAATGATAACATGGCAGATATAATAATTATGACTATAGTCTGCATTAACAAAAACCCATGTTTTTTAAAGTACATGTATGTATTAATCAATCTTTAGTTGATGTGATCATATTAATGATTGATTTATTCTTTATTAAGAACACCACAGATATATAAATTTAACACAATTCTAATGCTACTAGCATTAATGATTTCTAAGTATATTTTAGATTAAAAGACTAATTACTACCTAGGTTTTTGCAAGCAGATTTTATTGCTTTATAAAAAACATAGGGTTTTGTGCTCATTCCACCAACCAACAATCCATCTGATACATCTAACAACTTACCAATATTGTCCATATTAACTGATCCACCATATATTGTTGGTAGTGATGTTGCTTGTCTGATTGTATTTAGCACCACTTTAACATGATTTATATCTGGCGTAATATTTGTACCAATTGCCCATTTTGGTTCATATGCAACTATTACATCATTAGCATTATGTAAGCCCAACTCTTGACATTGATTGACAATATTATTTAGTGCTTTTGCATCAGTACTATGATCTTCCTTGTATATACAAACAATTGGTTGAATTTGATGTTTAATTGCAATATCTATTTTATTTTTTATTATCTGATTATTCTCCCCAAACAACACACGTCGTTCTGTGTGCCCAACAATCACAAAGTCACAACCAACTTCTTTAAGCAATGAACATGACACTTCACCAGTAAAAGCACCATATGTTTGTTGTGAGCAATTTTGTGCACCAACTGCTATTGTGTTGTTAAAAATTTTTCTTGCTTGCTGTAGCAATGGGTATGGTGGACATACAATTAGTTTTATACTGTCATTTACATAATCCACAAAAACACTGATATACTCATTAATCATTGATACACCACCATTCATTTTCCAGTTAGCCACTATCAGCTTGGTCATTGCCCTTAGACCTAAAAATAAAATTTATCAAAATACTTTGTCATACTTTACTTAGTAAAGCAAATTTTATTAAAATTCATTAATTATTATTAAATATTTAACTAATTTATTAATAAATTTTTAATAAAAAAATGTCATATTAATTAAATAAACAACAAACAAAACTATATATGAGCAATAAAGAAATAGATAAAAAAAAGAATAGTTTAAATTTAACAGAAGAACTAGAAAGCCAGGAATCAAAATTGTCTAAGCTTACAAAAAAACTACTTAATTGGTTTAAGGGTGTGAAAAACAGTGTTGTTGATGTTGCCATCTCAGCAAATGAAAACATGCAAAACACCAATAAACACAATGTGCAAAACAACAAAAAATCTAAACCAAATAAGATAAAAAATGATCAACATGACAAGTCAAGCAACAAGTCAAAAAATGCATTACAGCCTAACAGCAAACTAAAGACAAAGGGACTAGTGTCTAAAAAAGCTATTGGCAATACAAACAAAGAAATTAAACATTAATCAAACAAACAATAGTAATAACTTATGAATTTAAAACACACTTCTACTCCTATCTTTTCGCCAAATGACGATGCAGGCAACCATACACCTGTAAGCACAAAACACCAAGCTAACCCTGTAAATTATATAAAAAAAAACCATGATTTAACAGCAGAGTCTGAAAACAAAGAACATAAAGACAACAACAAAAAAGAAAATCTTTTTGATGCAGTAAAAAACAAAACTAGAAATGCTAAAAAAAGATTAGGTAATATTAAATTACTTGGCAAATCAGAAAAAAAACAAAGTAACTATAATGCTTTTTCTAATCCCATTTATGGTATGGTGTTAGATGATAGTAATATCATACATTCCAAGCATCAAATCAGAGAGATATTAGATGAAGATGATCATTATGCTAGGATAGGTGATGTTAGTGATTCACCAAACTCCAGTGCTCCAGATGAAGATGATCATTATGCTAGGATAGGTGATGTTAGTGATTCACCAAACTCCAGTGCTCCAGATGAAGATGAGTCAGCATATAAAACTATGTATATGGCCATGAAATCAGTAAATAATAATATGGAGGCACTCAGGGAGTCAGTGTATGAAGATATGAGTGAAGCACTTAAGGAACCAGTCTATGAGAATATAGGTGATGTAAATCGTAGTGGGCTTGAGGAACCAGTCTATGAGAATATAGGTGATGTAAATCGTAGTGGGCTTGAGGAGGTGGTATATGACACAATAAAGCCTAACAAACATGGAGTGCATATAGCGCCTGATAACAAACCCAAAGAACAACCAGAACATAGCTACACACAGCAAATAATCCAAGAAAGAAGTAAAAAAAATCAAGGGCAGATAGAACTATAAACTAATTAATCAAATAAGCCTCACACAAACAAAACAAAAAGGTATTTTATGATAGAAAATGATAAAAATAGCACAAAAGAGATCATTGGGCAAAAAAGCAATCAAAACAACATGGATAATAACAAAAATGAATCTAATAAAGCTGATTTAAAGAATGAGACATTTTCTGTAAAAAAAGATAGCGAAATTGAAACAGATAATTTTAATCTCAATTACTCAATACCTGAACAACGAAGTGCACTATCTAAATTTTTATCTGGACTGAAGAATGCTATAAATATACTTTTTTCAAGCCTGTTTATGAAAAAAACAAAAAAATATGATGTAGCACATCAAGAACATTTTGCCAACATAGATACAGCAAAACAAATTAAGGAACACATGGGGGGAGAAAACGAAAATTTTAGCACCAAAACCCGTGATTCCATCAAATATAAAACCACTCATGCAGCAAAACAAAAATCCAAGCAAAACAAACAACTAGATGCATCAACTCCTCACATGGAATGAATAACAACAAAAAACCAAAAGAAGTCTCTAATTGTTAATATATAAATCTAATTTTAGGAGTTAATTATGCAAGGAAAAAAAATTAATACTCAGAAACAGCAAAACAAACCAATCTTAATAAAGCCCGAAAATACAAACTACCAACAATCAGCTACTACCACAAACAATAATAAATATTGGCAAGAGTTAAGTGAAGTAGGAACTATCAAGGAGTATACTACTGAAGAGGAGCAAGCAGATATACATGCTGCAAAGGCTACAAAAGAAACAACGCAATTAAACAAAAAGGTTGATTCTAATCTTGGTCTTTTTGCACCAGAACTGCCCAGCAGACCCAGAGGACTAGGGGGCATGCCTAAAAGAAAATCCAAAATCCCAGCACACAGCATACAGCTTGTTGGGGAAATTCATCATGATCCCAAAAGAAATCCATTTGATTCTAAAATTAAAAAACAATTGCTTGCAAAACATGGTCGAAACATCTCACGCCCATTTTCAGACACCGAGACAAACAGTCATGAAAACACTATAAGCACAAATAATGGCAAAGAAGATGACAGAGATTTGTATGATCTTGCTGGTGCTTCTGGTGGACAAATTAATATTAATGATCATATAAAAAAGCTGTCCAACTCAAGCACTGAGACAAACAGCCATGAAAACACCACAGGCACAAATGATAAAAAAGAAGATGACAGAGATTTGTATGATCTTGCTGGTGCTTCTGGTGGGCATGTGAATAGAGATGACACAAAGAAAAAATCATCTCAAGAGCAGAGCATAACAAAAAAATATACAAGCATAAACAATGATGATCTTAATGGTCTAGAAAATGTTAAAGAACTTGGCAGCAAGACTGATGGAGAACATGTTGTTGCTAGTCAAACAGAAAAAAAATCTACTGGCAAAGGCACTGTGCTCTCAACAAGATTATAAACCAACAGCTATGTTGTATTTGTTGCTGGAATAAAAATTTTATCTATAGCACCCTAGCAATTGAATTCACTTAGTTAATATATGCAATTTTTATTTAAGGAGTTTTTATGATAATAAATAATAAATTTTCTACTATTTTATACAATCCTACTAACATAGAAGGCAGTAGCCCTAAAAAATTTAGAGAGAATGAGTATGAAAATATAGATATCACAGGGAATCAAATTAATACTCCAGAGAACAGCCAAGAAAGAGAAAGTATATTTGGAACTATTGGTGATATGAGACAAAAAGTAGATGACATTGAGAGAGCCAATGTGGAAGTGGGAACTGATGCAGATAATATTTATGCTACTGTTAATAAAAGCAAAGCAGTAAACAAACCTGTATTCAATCACTCAGATCAAGAAGAACATACAATTAATCCAGAAGCTCAAAATCCACCACCAATACCAGAGAGAAGATATAAGGATGTGGGTATGTTTAGACGCTTTCTTACGGCAGTAACTAATGTTATTAGCAAACCATTTGTGTTTTTATATAATATGTTTAGCAATTCAGACAACAAAGATATGCAAAGCATGGTTTCTGGAAGAGCAGAAATGACTGATAATGACCTATATCAAACCTCTCAGGAAACAACAAAAAACACCAGAAGGAGTGTGCAAGATAAAGCAGAAATGACTGATAATGACCTATATCAAACCTCTCAGGAAACAACAAAAAACACCAGAAGGAGTGTGCAAGATAAAGCAGAAATGGCTGATAATGCAATATATGAAAGTTATGATGGGCTGCACGGTAACACCAGAAGAGCTAGTGATAATGTATCAAATTATGCATCAATAGACTTTAGTGGAGCAAGAGTAAATGGTGATTTGCCACAAAAACACAGCTCTGATTACTCATCTGTAATAATTGGCAATCAGGGAAAACCTCAGGTTGTCAGTGTTTCTAATGGCAGGACTGATGTTACTAATGCCAACAAAGCACAGGCTGATATGTATAAAGCAGCACAAGACAGAGTATTACAAGAAAAAAAAGAGTTAACAAAGGGTGAAGATGCTGTATATGAAAATGCACCAATCACACAACAAACACAAAATAACACTAAGAGCACTTTTGCTCAAAAAGTTCAAGAAGAACGGAAGCAAAACCTATCAGAACAATCCATTAGTAGGAAATAATCTAACCCAAACAAAAAGCTGCATAATTTTTACAAAGCAGATCTTTATATTGTTTAACTAACTTTTGGTAGGTATTGTGAATATTAAATTTTACAGCACATGCTGCAGAGCACCAAGCACTGACAGCAATGCAACAAATCACCCAAAACTGGGCGACAAAAAAAAAGGAAACGTTTTATCTTTGGTAAATCACTTTGAAAATCTTAAAAATCCTTCTGTAGATAAACCACTGTACAAAGACAGCGCTTCTCAAAACAAAAAAATCAAAACCCAAAAGACTAAATGGCAAGACAGCAACAAAAGTATTGGCAAAAAAGACGCCAAGCAGCACAATCCTCCTAGTCAACAAAAAATCGCAGCAGATAAAAACATTGTCAAAAAAGAAGACAGGGAAAATTTAAGAGAAATATTAAAAAATAAGCTTGCAGCACGTAGACAATCAATAGCCCCTATAGAAACTGCAAACAACACACCTGAGCTACAAGCAGTACCAACAACACCATTATCATCAAGTGGTACACATAATGATCATAACAGAGAAGTGAAAACACTGGGCAATATAAATTATGGACATATGCTAGACATGCTAAAGAAAAAACTTAACAAACTTAATGCTGAAACACCAGGTTATGAACATGAAGCAGAAGAAAGAAGTAAAAACATCACAGCCACCCCAAAACATAATGTGGTGGCAAGTGCACCATCATCTGTATCATTAGGCAATACACATACTGCTCATGATAGAGAAGCAAGAAATGAACACAATAATGTAATGAGTGAATTAAAGCAAAAATTTGGAAAAGCTGAAACACCAGGTTATGAACATGAAGCAGAAGAAAGAAGTAAAAACATCACAGCCACCCCAAAACATAATGTGGTGGCAAGTGCACCATCTATGCCATCAGAGCATTCTTCTAACCTGCCCAGCACAAACAAAGAGATAACGATAAAAAATAAACTTGTCCAAGAATTGAAAAATAAATTTTCTAGTGGTAGTTTAAGTGGTTTTGAGAAAATAGAAGAAAACAATATTAGCAACTACAATTCTGTAGCAATGCATAATAACAATAGTGGATTACATAGGTAAAATCATTTATATGGTTAATATGGTAAAAAATGTTGCTACAATGAATGATTTTTTTAATTATTATTGCTTAACAATAATTAGTATGTTAGAAATTGTAAATTGATCAGTTTATAGAGTTGTGTATGGTGCTAAATATTGCCGAAATATCTAGGGCAATTCAGAAAAATATGGCTGAATATGAGGAAAAAATTAACTTTGAAGAAACTGGCCATGTACTTTCTATAAGAGATGGTGTGGTTTTAGCATATGGCTTAAACAATGTAAAAGCTGGTGAATTAGTGGAGTTTGAAAACAATGTTAAGGGCATGGTATTAAACATGGATGCAAACTCTACAAGTATAGTTCTATTTAGTGATGACTATGCTGTTAAAGAAGGTGATGTAATTAAGCGTACTGAAAAATTTGTGACCGTTCCAGTTGGTATGGAGCTACTTGGCAGGGTTGTTAATCCACTGGGAGAACCCATTGATGGTTTGGGATCAATATTAACAAAAGAAGAACTGCCAATTGAACGACCTGCTCCAGGAATAATTGAACGTCGCTCAGTTTATGAGCCACTGCACACGGGAACAAAAGTAGTAGATGCTCTAATTCCCATAGGCAGAGGTCAACGTGAATTATTGGTGGGCGATAGAAAAACAGGTAAAACCACCATCACAATTGATGCTATCATCAACCAAGCAGAGTGCAATAAAACTGGCAAAATAAATGATAAAATATTTTGTATTTATGTAGCTATTGCACAAAAAGCCTCAACAATAGCAAAAATAGTAGAAATTTTACGCAAAACTGGTGCTTTAGAATATACTATAGTGGTTGCCATACCGCCATCTAGTCCAGCACCATTGCAATATATTGCACCATATGCTGGATGCACTATGGCTGAATATTTTCGTGATAATGGAATGCATGCACTGGTTGTATATGATGATCTGTCAAAACATGCTGTAGCATACAGACAAATGTCACTTTTACTACGCCGCCCACCTGGTAGAGAAGCCTATCCAGGTGATATATTTTTCGTACACTCTAGACTATTAGAGAGAGCAGCCAAAATGTCTGATGAAAAAGGTGGTGGTTCATTAACCGCCCTGCCTATAGTTGAAACGCAAGCAGGAGACATCTCAGCATACATTCCAACAAATCTTATATCAATTACAGATGGTCAAATATTTCTAGAATCTGAGCTTTTTAACAAGGGAATTAGACCAGCTGTTAATATTGGCATGTCAGTTAGTCGCGTTGGCTCTGCTGCACAAAAAAAGGCAATGAAAAAAGTTGCTGGAACAATCAAGCTAGACTTGGCACAAGCAAGAGAAATGGAATCTTTTGCACAATTTGCATCTGATTTAGATGTACAAACACGCACACTATTAAGACGTGGTGCATGCTTGGTTGAGTTATTAAAGCAAAACAAAAACACCCCCATGAGCCCAGCAAAACAGGTGGTGGCAATATTTGTAGGAGTCCAAGGATATCTTGATAATATCTTAATCAACCTTATTAAAAATTTTGAAACAGACATTATTGAAACAATGATTTCTAGCTACCCAGAAATCTTGCAGAAAATTGATTTTTCTGGTGATCTAAATAAAGAAGCAATTGATACTTTACATAAAGTTGCCAAATCAATAGCACAAAGATATCAAAGCAAAAGTGCTATGAAGGAAAAAGAGGCATGAAAGGTGACATTAAAGCACTGCAACAAAGAATTAAAACCGTAGGGGCAACGAAAAAAATTGCCAGTGTTATGAGGCTAATTGCATCTTCTAAATACCAAACCTACCATAAATTACTAATTAGTGCCAATGAGTACAACAGGCATTTAACAAGAGTTGCTCATGATTATTTCCAGAACATTGATTTACCACCTGATATTTACAAACCAGCACTATTTAACAACAAACCAAGCAACAAGGTGCTGCTTGTTTGTATATCCTCTAATAAAGGACTCTGTGGTAATTTCAATCAATTAATTAATAACAACATTGACAGCTTCATTGAGATTAATAAAAACAAAGAAATAAGCGCATTTACAATAGGTGCAAAAGCAGAAAAACACATTCAAACCAAACACAAATCTGATGTTATGCTCATACCACATAAATGTTCTTTGACCAAAAATCCAAAATATGAGCATTTTGTTACCATGGCATCACTAATAGCCAATTTTTTCCTTTGTGAAAAATTTGAGTCTGTGCACATGATATTCTCTCATTTTGTTAGCAGTGTTGAAAGAAAGGTTGTTAGTGAAATTTTACTACCAATTCCACAACCGCCCACACAAAAAGAGTACTCAGTCACTGCATATGAGCCAAGCTCCCATGGTATTATTGAAAACTTATCATGGCAAATGCTTAAAAGTAAACTTTACCAAAACATGATAAGCAACTATGTTAGTGAACATTGTGCACGTATGCTAGCCATGGACAATGCTTCCAAGAATGCTAGCGATATATCTGACAGACTTATGCTGGAGTGCAACAGTATGCGTCAAGATGGCATTACAACAGAGCTACTGGAGATAATTGCTGGCTCAGAAACTATTAAAAAAAATAATATATAGTTTGTAAATGATATATCTGACAGACTTTGCTGGAGTGCAACAGTATGCGTCAAGATGGCATTACAACAGAGCTAGTGGAGATAATTGCTGGCTAGAAATAGCCAATTATAGTTATTGCCTAAATTCTTAAACTTATTTTCAATTTTATGCTA
The DNA here is from genome assembly GCF_963930935.1 of Candidatus Xenohaliotis californiensis. Taxonomy (NCBI): domain Bacteria; kingdom Pseudomonadati; phylum Pseudomonadota; class Alphaproteobacteria; order Rickettsiales; family Anaplasmataceae; genus Candidatus Xenohaliotis; species Candidatus Xenohaliotis californiensis. Next base: position 14,134 of record NZ_CAWVOK010000009.1, on the reverse strand, counting down.
AATATTATTCTTACTTTAACCACAATCTTAGTGCATAAATATTACATAAATTATGTACTTTTAAGAAAAAATTGCTAATATCTTACTAATATCTTATTAGTGTATATTTTATAGTGCATTTTATCCACTTAAGAACATACAGTGATTATTCACTGTTAAGCAGCACTATATCCATAGACCAAATGATAAATCTCTGTGTTGATAACAAGATGCCAGCTGTTGCAGTTACTGATAATAAAAACCTTTATAGTGCACTAGAGTTTGCTGAAAAAGCAGTAAAAAAAGGTATACAGCCTATAATTGGTTGCTGTATAAGCATGCTATTTGATAACAAAGAATTTGATATTTTGCTTTTAGCCAAAAATGAACAGGGTTATTTTAATCTTATTAAACTTGTTTCAGAGTCTTTTATCAAATCTGCCAAAGAACCATTTGTTGTTTTAGATGAGATAATTAGCCTAAATGCTGGTTTAATTATGCTCGGTGGCAATCCAATTAGTGGGTTAATGACTGCCTGTGCAAAAAACAAGGTTAACAATAGTGTGCTACCCATGTTAATGCAAGCCTTTGATACACGTCTATATGTAGAAATACAACGACATGGTCTACCAGAAGAAGAAGAAAATAATGAATTATTAATTGATCTCGCCTATCAGCACAACTTACCACTGGTAGCAACCAATGCAGTATTTTTTGCCAACAAAGAATGCTATGAAGCTCACGATGCACTGATGTGCATTAGCAGTGGTCGATATGTTTCAGATGAAAATCGCCCACACCTTAACCAAGAATATTACTTTAAATCCATGGATGAGATGCTGGAGCTATTTTCTGATATACCAGAGGCCACAGAGAATGCTGTTGCAATAGCTAAACGTTGCTGTTTTGCACCCCATGCTGTCAAACCAATATTACCCACCTCCATAGATGGTGGCCAGCCTGACAATACCCTAAAAAAATATGCAACAAAAGGCTTAGAGTATCGTTTTAACCATGATTTGTTCTCCAGCAAGATGTCTCAAGATAAAAAAAATGAACTAAAGAAAAAATACTCAGAGAGATTAGAGTATGAGTTAAATATTATATTTAATATGCAGTACTCAGCATATTTTTTGATAGTACAAGACTTTGTCAATTGGAGCAAATCTAATGGTATATCTGTAGGACCAGGCAGGGGATCTGGTGCAGGATCACTTGTTACATGGTGTTTACAAATTACCAACATAGATCCAATTAAGTATGGTTTGATTTTTGAACGCTTTCTTAATCCTGAAAGAGTTTCAATGCCAGATTTAGATATTGATTTTTGCCAAGAAAAACGAGACAGGGTGATAGATTATATATGTAAGAAATATGGCAAAGAATGTGTAGCACAAATAATAACTTTTGGTACTCTGCAAGCCAGAGGTGTATTGCGCGATGTAGGCAGGGTGTTACAAATGTCATACAACCATGTTGATAGACTGTGTAGAATGGTTCCAAACAATCCATCCAATCCCGTGACACTATCTGAAGCACTGGATATGGATGCTAACTTGCGCACAGAAAGAGATAGTGATGAGGTTGTTGATCGCCTGATAAGTAATGCATTAAAACTAGAGGGCTTACATAGACACATATCAACCCATGCAGCTGGGGTGGTAATATCACACCAACCACTTAGCAAGCTTATTCCATTCTGTGTTGACCATGACACTGGGCGCCTATTAACACAATTCTCTATGAAATATGTAGAAAGAGCTGGCTTGATTAAGTTTGATTTTTTGGGCTTAAAAACACTGACCATGATATCAAAAGTCATTGAAGCTGTTCGTCTAAACAGCCCTGATTTTGATATTAATAAAATAGACTTAGATGATCCAACCACATATGAGCTTTTGTCAACTGGCAACAATATAGGATTGTTCCAATTGGAAAGTGCTTATGTTATAGATATTTTACGCAACATGCAACCCAACTCATTTGAAGACATTATTGCTTTAATATCCCTAAATCGCCCCGGCCCAATGGAAAATATGCCCAGATACATAGATCGCAAAAATGGTATAGAAGAGGTAGATTACCTACATCCCATGTTAAAAGATATTCTAACTGAAACTTTTGGCATTATAGTTTATCAAGAGCAAGTTATGCACATTGCACAAAAAATGGCTGGTTACTCTCTAGGTGCTGCAGACCTGCTACGAAGAGCAATGGGGAAAAAAATAAAAGAAGAAATGGATCAACAAAAAGAAATTTTCATTCAGGGCAGCATTAACAATGGTGTTAGCAGCGACAAAGCTGCCTATATTTTTGAACTAGTTGCAAAATTTGCAGGATATGGTTTCAACAAGTCACATGCCACTGCATATGCAATGATATCTGTACAAACAGCATATCTCAAAGCACATTATCCTAAAGAATTTTTTGTTTCACTAATGTCACTTGATGCTGATGATACAAATAAACTATTTATATTGTGTCGCGATGCAAAGCTTAACAATATTAACGTTCTACCTCCTGATATAAACAAATCTGAAGTATTGTTTGCTATTGAGGACAGCATAAGTATTCGCTATTCTCTAAGTGCATGTAAAAACCTTGGCTTGTCTGCTGCTAAAGAAATTTGCACCAAAAGACAAGAGGATGGTCTTTTTACTGATGTTTTTAATTTTGTAAAACGCTTAGCTGGAAAAATTAACAAAAAGTCACTAGAAGCTTTAATAAAAAGTGGTTCACTTGATTCTTTGCATTTAAACAGGAGGCAACTACTAGATTCAATAGACATACTTATAGGATATGCCTCATCTTGTCAGAAAGAACAAAGCCAAAATCAATCAAGTATGTTTGATGGTGTTTTTGATGTAAACATAAGCAAACCAACGTTAAGGGGTACAGATAACTTTTCAGAAGAATTGCGGTTGCAGTATGAATTTGAGGCATTTGGATTTTATTTAACAAAGCACCCAATAGAGGACTATCAACAAAAATTAACCAATGCAGGTGTTACTCCTATTAGTAACATTGCACATAAAAAGCTTGTTCAAGCCAGCATAGCTGGTGTTGTGTCAACTCTTAAAATCAAACCATCTAAACATGGAAAACAAGCAACAATATCTTTTGCTGATCACACTGGAATGGTTTCATGTGTGCTATATGATGAGCAACTCATATCTCCAGATACCTTATATGTTGGTGCCTTGCTCTATTTACAGGTAAAAATTAATCATGATGATGGTGGTATGCGGACTATTGCTTTTGTTGTTAAACCACTTAAGCTATTTCTTGCAAAATGTAGTGGAAAAATTATTATCACAATAAACAATCAGGCAAGTGCAGGAATTGCAAAAACAATACGAAGTCTTTTGGGAGAAAAAGCAGTTTTTACTAATGGACATGTAGTGTATTTTCATATACTAATGAGCAATGGCACAGCAACACAGCTAGAAGTTGCCAGTGTTTTTAACCCAAGCCCTAAAAATCTCAGCAAAATAAACAAAATTACTGGTGTAGTTAGTGTTATATGTGATTAGATACTTATTTGATCACACATATCACTATCATTGATTTATGAAAACAATTTTATGGTAATAAAATCAATGTTGTGTTTATTTTTTTTAAAAACTGCCACTTTGTTGAGGATACATCCATCCTCTGAGTTTTGAAAAAAAACTTAGGGTGAGTCTGTAAAAACAGAGGGGGTTTTGTAGAATCAAAGTATTTACTACTGTCAACAATTTACTTACGTTAATTAGCAAACATTTATCTAATTCTTTTGAAGATAGCTAAAAGCTTGGCCAATGATTGTATATTACTAATATTTATAAACTATTTGTAAACATTCAAATTAACATTAACTACAATAATTAGCAATCATCATTGTATCAAAAAAATGCATGATTGGTGTGGTGATGCTGAATGTTTTGTGTTATAGGAGAAATTCTTACTTTATTAGTTTACTTTAAATTTTTACAAAATTTAAAAGATATTGTCTAAGGTGGCAGGGTGGTAATGCTTTGTTATAAGGCAATTTATTTTTTTATTGTTATCATGACTCATTGTTTTATAGAGCCATTTTTAGTTTTTGTAAAAACTCAAATGATATGTTTCTCTTGAGTGGCAGCATTCTACGATTGCACATAACATTCCTTATTATTTTAAAATTAAAATAAAGCACTGATAATCTTTATGTTTGTTATCAACAGCTTAGCATTATTTTATCTATAGTTAAATCAAAATTTAGCAAAATGTTTTGTATTAATTATTAATGAGCACTGTTGTTAATTCTAACCATATGCTCAACAATAAACTTATTTTTAACAATACTAATAACTATTATTTATATAATTAAATCTATTATTTATTTGTAGTAATGGCTGTGACTTTGTGGAAAAATATTTTTATCAACAGATTATATGTATTGCTGATCACAGAATAATGCTTAATTGCTAGTGAGATGGGTCACTATATCACAAATACACATCTTGTGGATAATTTTATTATATTGTGAATTTTTTTTAATAACTTTGTATATATAACAATAATGGTGCATTAAATAACCTGGTTTATTCATTTTTTCCCCAAAAAATCCACATACTTTTAACAAAATCTGACTCATTTGTCTATTTTTTAAAAACCAACAGATTTAGAAACACTCTTAAATAAGCCACAATATAAACATTTGTTTTTTGACCCTATAAAGATAATCGGGAAATTTTTATTGAACATGAACTATGGTCTGTATTGTATGGTTTTTGCATTGTTGTTCAGATTAATCCAAGATACTGAAAAATTTGCATCATATACAAATACCCTCTGGCTAAAATTAACAGATGAAAATTAAAAATTTGATTTTCTATGGTTTTTTAAAATACAGTATTTGCTAATTTATTTTTCACTACAGGTATTTGCTTAATCTTTAAAGATTATTGTTGGTCATGCTGCATGGTCTATAAATTATTTTTTGGCAAAAATATTTTCTCAAAATTTTTCTTTTTGTATCAAGAGTTAGACAATAGCTTTAGTGTTGCTCTTGTTAAAATGATCAGTGATGTCAAAATTGATTTGTTGATAGCGTTTTGCTTGGTATCTATAAAATTTTTATTTCATAATTAGTCAAACAATGTAAGGAGTGCTTATGGGTAACAAGAAGAAGTAAAATGAGAAGTTTATGCATTCTGTATCATGACTGCATGTTGTTTTTAATTATGCATTTTTTCAACATTGATTTGATGGGTTCAAAATTTTTTCTGTGGTGTGTTGTAATGCCAAATTTTATGATGGCTTTAGTGTGCTCACTGGTTCCATAGCCTTTATTGTAAAACCATCCATAGTTTGGGAACCTGTTATGTAGTTTTTGCATTAATTTGTCTCTAGTTACCTTGGCAACTATTGATGCAGCAGCTATTGCTAGGATTTTTGAGTCTCCTTGGGGAATTGGATAGTAGAAATTAGTATCCTTTGGTTTGTGTATTCCATCAACCAGTATTTTATCTGATTTTATTTTTAGTTTTTGACAAGCTATGTGCATTGCTTTTTTAGAGGCATTTAAAATGTTTATTTTTTCAATCTCTGCAACTGTAACAGCATGTATGCTTATATCTAGTGCTGTTGTGTTTATTTGTTGATAAAGCAGTTCTCTTTGTTTTGCTGTTAGTTTTTTGGAGTCTTTAATTCCACTTGGTATATTGTCTGGGTTTAGGGAAACTGCTGCAGCTAAGACTGGACCAGCTAGACACCCTCTGCCAACTTCATCGGTTCCAGTAAGATTGTTTTTTGTTAAATCTATTTCTGCCATTTTAATTTATTAAGTAGATTAATTGCCTATATTAGCCATAAACACACTTTGTGAGAAAATGTTTTTTTAAGATCATTCAATATCTTGTCTTGTTAGGGCGTGGATTATTTATTTATGCTATATGTTTTTTATGCTAGCATAATATTATGTTTTTTTACTGGTTTGGTGTTAATGCTTTGCGTTGTGTTGCTAAAGGGTGGTGACTCACCAGAGAGGTTTGTTTCTTTGACTTCTGCAGAAATGGTTGAGAAATCCTTGTTGAACTTGGGTTATAAAACTTTTTCTTTGGATATACGGGATAATTTTTTTTTAGAGTTAGCTAAAATTACCCCCAAGCCAGATATATTGTTTTTAGCTACCCATGGTGGCATGGGTGAGAATGGTTGTTTACAGGGTTTGTGTGAATTTCTCAACATACCATACACACACTCTGGTGTTATGTCTTCAGCTATTTGTATGCATAAACCAACTACTAAGGCTATTTGTAGTATGGCTGGCATACCAACACCATTTGGCTGTGTTGTTAATTCTTTGGGAGTTGGTTGTTGTGATGATATACCCCCACCACATGTGGTTAAACCTGTTTTTGGTGGCTCTAGTTTGGATGTAATGCTTGTTGATCATATAAGAAATATCAATAATTTTCCTAAAGGTGATTTTTTGGTAGAAGAGTATATACATGGCAGGGAGCTAACAGCTGGTGTTCTGGGTGATCAATATCTTGGCCCACTTGAGATTGTGCTGCCAGATAGTAAATTTTTTGATTATGATGCAAAATATAAAAACAGCAGCACACAGTATGTAAAACCTAACCTTCCCCAAGATGTTTTGGACAGGTTGCATTTGTATACAATAAAAGCACACAATGCCTGTGGTTGTGAGGTGTTGTCGCGTGTTGATTTTCGCTATAACACACAGAAAAACAAACTTTTTCTACTAGAAATAAACACCAATCCAGGTTTATCAAAAAGATCATTGATTCCCATAATGGCTGCTAATGCTGGTATTTGTTTTGATGATTTGATTGCCAAGATCATAACTTTATCTTTAGCTAAAAAGCCTATTAATAGTAATGTTGTTGCTAGTGGTTAGATTGGTTATAATATAAAGAAAATATTTACTATTTTGTCGTTATTTAAAGCATGGCTTGCTTGCTTGTGAGTATGCTGACAAAGACATGTTTTTAATGGCATGCAATCCATTTTTTGTTCACATATATGGTGTGCTTATATGGCTTTTATAACTTTTGATGGTATGGATGGTGTTGGAAAAACAACCCAGATAAGAAGATTGTATAAAAACTTAAAGCATCATGGTTTTGATGTTTGTATCACCAGAGAGCCTGGTGGTTGTGATTTTTCTGAGAAAATCCGTGGTTTTCTCAAGAAAGTAACAGTAAAAAATGAGATAGAAATTTTATTGCAAATAGCATCTAGAATAGAACATGTTAATTGTGTTATTACTCCAGCTTTGGAGCGTGGTGTAGTGGTTCTTTGTGATCGTTTTGTAGATTCTACTGTTGCCTATCAGTGTTTTTCTGGTGTTGTGGTAGATATGTTGCTGAGATCAAAAAATGATTATGGGGATGATCCCACTATTCGTGATTTTTTATCTGATTTAATGCATGATGAGAGTATTAAGGATGAAACCAGAGACTTATTAAATAAAGCTATGGCTATTGAGCTGGGTGAAGCTAGCCTTCTTGGTTTTAATGATGGAGTGTTTTTTTATGCTCAGCCTAATTCTGATTGTGTTAGGCTGGGTTATAAAATAGCTAGCTTTGTGAACAGCCGCTTCCCTAATGTATTTGAGCATAGTGGTTTTGATGGTGGTGTTGATGTTTGTATTATGCAGGCTGTGATGCTTAATTTTGTTTTAGATGCACACAAACATTTTGTTGGTCTTAATCCTCATGCAACAATTTTACTGGATGTCTTGGATAGCGTTGCATTTGCTGGTGGTGAGATTAAACACCATGGTTTAGACAAATATGAGTCTAGGTCATGGTTGTTTAGGCTTTGGACAATTGCTGGCTATCGTTGGATTCAGCATATTGAAGATAGGAATGTTGGTGGTTTGCTTGGTGGAGCATCTAGGGAGTTTAGTAGCTTGGTGCGTGACAGTGTGGATAGTGTTGAATCACGTGTGTTGGATGTAGTTGGTGCTTTGCTTGGCTTTGATGTTGGTATAAAATTTAAAAATATTGTGAGTGTAGTAGTTTTTTTGTTTGTGGTTGTTTTTCAGATTCAATAGATATTGTTTTGAACATTTTTGTTTGTTTAAATGTTTGTTTGAATAATATGTGTTTTTGTGATAGTTTGAATTTTTAGTTGTTGGGTTTTGTTTTGTCTGCTTCGGTTGTTGTGTTTCCTGGTAGCTTTGATCCAATGACCATGGGTCATGTTCTTGTAGTAAAGAGGGCGCTGAGAATTTTTAGTAAGGTTGTTGTTGCAGTTGCTATCAACACCAATAAAGAGACAATGTTTTCTATAGAAGAGCGATTGTTAATAGTGCACAATGCACTAAAAAATATGGACAACATGATAAGCATTGAGTCATTTGGTGGTTTGTTGAGTGATTATATGAGGAGAAATAAACGTTGTGTTGTGATTAGGGGCGTTAGAGATGCAAATGATTTTGGTTATGAGCTGCAAATGAGTGTTATTAACTCTGAGTTGAATGATGATTTGGAAACTGTTTTTATACCCACATCACTAAACCATCAATACATATCATCAACTTTTGTAAAACGAATTGCTGCTATGGGCGGTGATATTAGTAAGTTTGTTCCCTATGGTGTTGATGTTAAAATTAAAAAGGCTTTTAGTGCAAAAAAAAATTAAAGCATCTTATTCTATTATAGAGATTAGCATTGCACTTGCAGTTATGGGTATCGTTATGACTGTTACTCTTGTTAATGTTGGATTATATCTTAGTATGGTAAAAATTAAGGAAACAAGATCAGATGTGGATTTAGCGGCAAAATTTTTAATGGAATATGCTGCTGTTAATGGTCGCTTACCTTGTCCAGCTGATCCAAGTGATGATAATTACACTGAGACTCAGTGTGATTGTTCTTCTAAGCTTACAGGAGATGTTGCTTGTTATGGATTGCCAGAGTTTGTGGTTGGTGCATTGCCTGTTAGTTCTATGTCTGGTAATAGAATTAAAGGTGTTGATGCATGGGGTTATAAATTAATTTATGTAGTATCATCAAAGCTAACTAAGTTTACGAAAACCAGCATTAAAAGTGGTGAATCTGGATTGTTTATCAATGTTAGTGGTATTGTTGATGTGGCTCCTGATGTAAGTAACTCAACTGAAGCAGCATTTGCTATTGTTAGTGCTGGTGTTAGTCATTTGGGTGCTTGGGGCAAAGATGGAATGGTGCCTTGCAACAATAGCAATCCAGAAGAAATTATCAACAAAAATAATTGTTCATATAATAGAAAAGATTTTTCTTTAATGTATTTTGCTGATATTAGGGTAAAAGATGGCAAGGTGAAAGCTAGAGATAGTAAAGGAGATGGAGTTTTTTTGTATAATAATATTATTTCTTGGAGGTCTATTATGGATTATAATATATTAGCTGTGAAGTAATTACTGTGCTGGTTGTTTGACATGTGTTTTGTTGCTGAAAATTGCTATTGTTTTTGCTGTGTTTTTGTCTAATTTGATAAAAATATTCTTTGTAGATAATATAATTTAAGTAAAGTTTTTTTGAAATCAACAATCATTTTTTGGTTTTTTTGACATAAATATAATCTCATATTGTGCAAATTTATAGCCTTGCTATCTCTTTTTAGAGTTTTAAATTTAAGAATTCATCTTGAAAATTTTCAGAAGATAAAAACCACACATTTGATAATGTGTGGTTGTAACATGTTGTGCTAAATGTGTATAGTAAATGGATTAAACATTAATGAGGGCAGAGAAAAATCAAAATCTAATGTACAACAATCATGATACGTAAATGGAATAGTTGTTACATTTGTTAATGTGTTTGTTGGTTGTGGTTCTTTTGGTTTATTTCCTTGTTGATTTGCTATATCTGAATTAGCTCCAGCTAACTCTAGTGCTTCAAATATCTGATGATTTTTTAACTCAGATGCTATGTGCAATGCAGTATTGCCATTATCATCTTGTTTGTCTAGGCAAGTTTCATTATAGCCAAGCAGTAGATCTACTAATGGTGCTGAATTGCATCTAGTTGCAAGATGCAGTGGGGTTTGTCCTTTGTTGTTTTGTTCATTTACTAATTGTATGAATGTTTCTGAATCAGATTTTTTTATGTTGTTGAGCACATATCTTAATATATTTTTTGAACAACTCATAGCAGCTAAGTGCAATATGTTGCAGCCATTGTTATCTTTTAGTTTTGATAAATCATTATCATCTTCACTATCAGATTTTCTGCTGCTCAGCTGTTGCCATAGATAATGAACAAGGTGTTGATTTTCTCCAGTTGTTATAGCAATTTGCAGTGGTGTGTTTCCCATTTTGTTTTTAGCCATTAAATCAACATCTCTAGAACACAAATATTTCATTAGCTCTATATTTCCAGAGACTGCTGCAAAATGTGCAAGATTGTTATTTTGATCATTAGTGCATTGTGCTAAATCTTTTGTTCTGCTTAATACTTTCCATACCTCAGTATAGTTACCACTAATGGCATGTTTGAATAACCATTCTCGTTGTTTTGTTGTGCCCATCTGTTGTTCTTCTGCACAACAATTTACAGAGTAATCTGTATTTCTATAAGCATTGGGAGTATATAGCAACAATCCATTCTCACATAAGAATTTTAACTGTACTGGATTGGTGACATAGTTTTGATCTGTTGCCATGGTAAATGTTTGTGTTATAAATGTTGATCTCATGGTTGTTTAATATTATATAATTATATTAACATATTAATACAATTATATAATATTTGCAATATTTTTATAAACTAAATATTTAACTATTTTATAATTATTTTTTTATCTTGTATCTCCAATTTAAGCATTTTATAGAATCCAACAAAAATCTTAGTGAGATATTATATTTTGCTTGAAATAGCATTGGCTATATTATATATAATTAGCAATATTAAAGCACAAATATATTTATGGTGTTTGCTATTTTTATCAATGCATTTGTCATGTTTTTATTACAATTTGTGTAGTATCAAATTTGATATCTAGTGTCCTGTTGACTTTGGGGTTTTGATAATTTTGGCAAATTCATTGCTGATCCACTTTGCTAATGGGTTTCAATGCTTTGTTTGTGACTCCTTATTGTTTTTGCTAGTTATTTGCTGTTAATTTTGGTCTTGATGCTATGCTAGCTTTGTGCCTGTTTGGCTATTATGGCTGGATATTTTTGTGTTTTACTTTGCATTCTTTTGCTTTTATGCTTGCAAAATTTTTGATATCAATAAGATAATTCTCAATGATTTATTTACCTTTTCTTATATGTTTATATGCAAATTTTTTAGCAATGTAGGTATTTTTTATCAAATAGCATAAAATATTCCATAAAAATCTTTGATTTAGCTGGATATGAATAGTACTAAAATTCATTGACTAGAAAATTGAAATATATACAATTTTTAAAAATGTGAAAGAAGTCATACTAAAATATGGCACATCATTGCTTCTTGCAAAAGCTTATTCTCTGGGTTTTTAAAATACAAGATTAGTCTATGAAGCAAATTTTTACTATAATGCAAAGCATTTATTGATGAGATTATGTTGCTTATAAATTTGTCAGTTTCCCTATAATTAGGGATGATTGCCTATAGAGATTTTAATAGTTTATACTGTGTTGATTTATTTAGATTTTTACTCATTTTGTGTGTTAGGTGTTAAGCTAAGCTTGTCAGGCTCTTTTTCTATATTGAAATTTTTTATTGTAGCATTTATATCTGGACTGCCTTTTTCTAATCTTATCTGATTAGGAAGTTGACTAACCTTTTGTTTGTTTCATCACATCAGGTTATTATACCCCAATATATTTCAACATCTTTTATTGCGGCATCTGTGGGTTTGGTTACTTCTGTTTGTTTTGAGATCATCATTATCTATCATTATCATCTTTGTTTATGTGCTGTGATTGCATGCTTCATTTTTATTGTTAACTAAGTAGCTTGGATAGTGAAAATTTTAATCACAAAAAAATATTTGTATTTTGTTGATTTACAGGTATTTTTTCATTAGGTTGACTTACAATTTCAAGTGCAAAACCACAAAACAGATCTCTTCAATGCTGTAGGGAAATGAATAGTTTAAGTCCACTTCTTTTTTGCAGCTGTTTTTTTAGTTTCCTTTTTTGTTGCTATATTTTTTGCTCTCTCTGAGCATAGATCTATGATTTTTGTTATAATTAGATTATTATATTCTATAATGTAATATATTTTTGAAAATAATAGTTCAATTATCATATCAGAGCTATTAAATATTTTATTTCTGATGACAGGTTGCACCCATCTGTTAAGTGTTCCATTAATTTTTGTATATTTTAATAGATAGGCATTAAAAATGTTGTTGATTTTTATGCTATGGATTGCAGAAATTCTTTTACATTAATTGTTTTTGTGATCCAAAGTGATAAGTAGTAGATAATTGCAGATAAACAGCAAATTGATACTAGAGATAAAAGTCTCAACAGACTTGGTGTTTCCATGGTAAATGATTTATGACTAATAATTGACATTACCAAGAGACTTACTCCCATTATTGTGCCACACAATAATGTGTTATTGATTATTTTTTGTATTTTTTGATCTATAATAAGATATTTTTTCTTTTTTACTTGGAGTATTAGCATAATAAAATTTAACCAAGCAGCACTTGATATAGATATTGCCACACCATAATGCTTCATTTTTATGCCCAGTGTCATGTTACCACAAAGATTTAACAATAAACACCAGAAAGATATTTTTACAGGTGTTTTTGTATCGCCATAAGCAAAAAATATAGGCACTATTATATTGGTTAAAATTACCGCAGGAAGTCCAGCAGCAAATATTCGAAGTATTGTGGCTGTTTGCTCTGTATCAATTATAGTAAATTTTCCTCTACCAAAGACAGTAATAACTATTTCTTTAGATATTATAAAAAATGCTATCATGGCTGGTATGCAAAGGATAATACTGGCACTTAGTGCAGCATTTACCATAGGGTTTATTTTTTCTGTTTCAGCGCATGCAATTTTTTGTGATATATTGGGTAATAATATGTAGCTCATTGCTATGCCAATTAATGCTGTAGGCATTTGTTGTAATCTGTCTGCATAGTATATATAAGACACAGAGCCAGCTCCCATGCTTGCAAAAAATGTACTAATCATAACATTAATTCTAGTGACACATGCACCAATAATGGTTGGTGCTATACGGTGTAGCAAAGCTATATTATCAGCATGGGCTGTTGGTAGCTTTAGTTTTATTTTTAGTCCTTGTTTGTGTGCAGCAATTAACATAAACAACAACTGTATGAGTCCAGCTATTAAAAAGCTAAATGATAGTGCCTCTGGCACATCAAGTTTGCCATTCAGTAAAGTGGGGGAGATAATAAAAAGAATATTTGGTATTATTGGCATCAATGCCATAGCAGCAAATTTTTTTCTGGTTTGCAGTCCTGCACCTACTGTTGCCACAAGTGTTATGAATATAACATAAGGAAACATTATACGCCCAAGTTTTATAGTAAGCAGTGATTTGCAATGGTTAGAGATAAACCCAGGTGCAAGTATTTTTATTATTTGTGGCATAAATGGATATGCTAAAAGGCTAATTGCCAGTAGGATTAAAAGTATTGCTGAGAATGTTTCATTTATAAATCTACTTGCTTCTTCTGGGTTGTTGTTATATTTTTCTGTGTATAGAGGAACAAATGCTGCACTCATTGCACCTTCTGCAAAGAGCATTCTGAATAAGTTTGGTAAACGAAATGCAACAAAAAAAGCATCTGCCATATAGCTGGTGCCCAAGAGAGCTGATATGGTTGCATCACGAATAAAACCCAATATTCTAGATATTAGAGTAAATGAGCTAAAAGTTAAAAAGCTCTTAATCATAGACATGTAGAGCCTTCAATAAGTGAAGTAATTATATTTCATTAGATATCATGATAGATATTTATTATAATTATAAGAGATGTTAATTGCAATATGCAGTTAGTAATAATTTGTTGTTTTAGTTAATTATTAGTAGTTCTGGCTGTGCACTTATTAGCTAAAGCACTCTAGTTAGTACTTGTGAATCATGATTATCTCTTTGGTCAATCATATGTTTGTATCTTCTCACAACTTTAATTTAATACTCAGTTAAATCATGCAGCCATTTTGGTTGATAGATCAAATGACCTGGCT
>NZ_CAWVOK010000008.1:0-12190 GCF_963930935.1 Candidatus Xenohaliotis californiensis | reverse complement strand
CAGCAAAATATGGTTGTATTAACGTGCATCCTTCACTTTTACCAAGATTTCGTGGTCCATCACCAATAAGGTATGCAGTTCTTTCTGGAGAAAAGAGAACAGGAGTTACTTTAATGTTCATGGATGCTGGAATGGATACTGGTGATATTATTGCACAAGAAGAGATTGAGATTTTAGATGATGACTATACTGCACTTAGTAAAAGATTGGTTGCACTTAGCATTAAAATGACTCATGAAAATTTGCCTAAAATATTTTCTAGGAACTACTTTCGTAAATTTCAAGATCATGATATTGCTACATATACTATGAAATTTACTAAAAAAGATGCACTGATAGATTGGCAAGAAGATTGCACAAAGATAATTCAAAAAATTAGAGCATTTACTCCAAATGCTTTTTTTTATCACAATGGAGATATTATTAAAATTATTAAAGCCAATTATAGAAATTGTGAACATCAAAAAATTTGTGGTACAATAGATATTAATAATATGGGTTTTGATATATATTGCAAAAATGGTCTGATTTCACCTTTAATACTACAGCGTGCAGGTAAAAAACCATTGATGGTTAAAGATTTTTTATTAGGTTATAAGATTAAATAATTGATTTATTAAATTAATTATTTATTTATTAATATACATCATAATTAATGTTATATATTTTAATAGAAATTTGCAGTGCCTAAATTTTTCAAAAAAAAAGCACCACCATCTAATGGTAATACCAATGTTAATATACCCATGGCTTTTCATGAAAAAAAACCAGGCAGATGGCAGCGATTTAAGCAATTTTTTAGAGATAAATTTAAATTTAGAGAAGAAATTTCTCTACCAGAAACTCCTGAAAAGGTTATAAAAGATTTTTCATCTAATGATATTGAAAATGTAGCACTAGATATTTTTGCTGCACCAGGAAGCAGAGCCTTTGATTTATTGGCAGACTTAAGAGATCTTGCTGGCACTAAAGCTGGTGTAAACACTTTATCAAATATTTTAACACAAGCATCACAGGTTATAAAGTCGTGGGAGAATGAATATTTACAAGCATCGAAATCTTCAAAGATTCATATTATACAAGAATCACTTGATAAAATTGATTATAGAGCTAATTTTTTATCTAGAGCTATTAAGCAATGCATAGAGAGAAAGCTGTCAGCAGATGAATTACATGAGCAATTAACACCATTAATTAAAATGCAAGATGATTCTACTGGATTAAGTTTTTCTATTCCAATTGGAGCTAAAGAACTGCGTGCAGCTGTAAATGATAAAAATCGTGCAGTTTTTAATCATTTGTCTGGTATAATATTAAAACAACCTGATTCCATTGAGCATGAGTTTGATGATGATGTGAAAATGGTTTTAAAGCATGGTTTATCGCAAATTACTGAAAATATTGATGTTGTTGCAAAGCTATTGAGCTCAAGTCATTTGATTGATTGTGCTGAATATGTGGCTGGATTAGATTTGGAGCCAGGACAAGTAGAAATGCAGTTGAATTTTATAGGCAAATGTGCAGATTTGTTAAGAAAGGATAATTCTAAGCATGCGGATGTTTTGTTGGTAAAATGTATGCAGGCTGCAGATAGTGTTAATTCTAACAATGGAGAATTAGCAACCAGACTTGCAGAATCATCTGAAATTGATATGTTTTATACTTTGCCCCAAGCATTGGAATTTATTGCAAAAAGACCAAATGATCCTATAAGAAAAAGGATTTTTAATGCATTAATAGATCGTGCCAACTTTAAGGATGCAGATAACACAATTTTGTCATTTTTAAGTCTTGGGTCAGATACTGCATTATCTGGAATTAAAAATGCCATTAGATCAGGAAAAGTTAGTTATAATGACATAATGGTTATGCTTTATTCTAGGGTTGCTACTGATGTTAAATCAGAATGTTTGTCTGCATATACTGCTGCATCCATGGATTCAATTAAACCAAGACAAAAAACAGATTTAATTAATGCTGCACTGGACAATGGAGTTGAGCAGAGTGTTTTGATTCAACTTATGTCTAGATTTTCTAGTGGTGCTGTTTTGGGTGGTAGAGCTAGTGATGTTGGAGTCAGTACTATAAGGAAAACTATTAAATATTTGAACCCTAGTGCTAGATTTCCATCTACAGATAGTTCAAAACTTTTAGTTGCTGCAGTTGATTTATTAAGACAGTGTGGGTTTGCTGATACAATAAAAGAAAACCCTGGCTATGCTCAGCAACAGTTAGATGATTTATTGCCAGAGATGTCTAATAGCTTAGTTTTGATTGCAGGTGCAGCAAAGTTGGTTGAATTTGCTGCTAATTCAGGTTTAAGTCTAGATAATTATTTAAATAATACAGCTATTAAGCATAATTTTTCTGCAGAGATTTTAAGTAAAAGTGGGATTGTTAGCCCTGGTTTGTTAAAACCAAATACTTTAATGCATTTTGCTGGCGCTGACAATGTTGGCTACATAAAGAATTTGCCAAAAATTGTTAGTAGTTTTGCTAACTCAAATTCTATTGGTCATGAACAGCTTGCATATGTATTGTTTACACCACATGACATGAATTATTATGAGCATAAAATGAGAGCAGTTACTGAAATGATAAAAGCTGCACCTAGGGCATTGAATAGTGCTATTTTGCAAGATTATATTAAGATGATGATGGCTGTTGATAATAGTGAGGTGTTAAATGATGCCAAAGATATTGTATCATCACATTCTCAGTGGGTGCCAAGCAGACTTAACAAAGATTTTTCAGAGCATTTGAGATTAGTGGTAAATGGTGATAAGAAGATCACCAAAATTGACTTAGAGAAATGTGCAAACCCTTTATACAAAAAACATGCTGAAGATATAGATAGAGTAAATATGCATCTTGGTATTAAAAGATCAGATAGTAATTCTATTTTTATTAATGAACATTTTATTGTAGAAGATATACATAGTGCTCTTTTTGGCTTAGCATCCAGTGTTGAGTTTTTTCGTAAAGATTTTTCAGAAGATTCTTTATATGGCATGGGTACTGCTAAAAGCCAAAAAAGAAATTTGAGCAAATTGGTTGGTGCTGGCCCTGATAGTGAAGACAGCAGCACTGTGCATCATGAGCCAGTTGAGCGTTTAATTGATCAAATAAAAAATCCATTGTTTAATGCTGCACTCAGTATTAAGGGTTTTGATGATAATGGACTACCATTGGGCAATATGGTTATACCTGGTAAAGAATATCAATTAAATAGCAGCAACAGAAAAAGAGTTCATGAGGCACAAGAGAGGTTGGGAAATTTAGCAGATAAATTTGCTATTATTGGCATCAGTGATGAAGGTGATTCTATGGAAGCCAATGTTGTAAAAGTTGCTAGTGATTTATTGGACACTGTCTTGGAAGCTAGGCCAAATCAAATTACAAAAGAAAGTTTTAATCAGTTAATGGATGTTGTAGAGTTTGTTACTAATCGTGTTTTACAAGTGTATGGAGTAGCTTATGAGCCATTAGTTGATTTTTCACAAAATATCGTACATAGTGTTGAGGAATTACGTACACAACATGCTGAAGATATAGAAAATTCAAATTTTTTTTATGGCAGACATGGGGTTGAGCTTGCTGAAACTATAAACAATATTAATGATATTATGTCAGATTCAGATTATGCAAATATTAGATATGCAATTGCACAACCTATAACTCTTTTAGCTGAAGTTGTTTATGATGTTGTTAATGGTGATGTAAAGTTAACAAAAGCAGGATGCAGAGGATTAACAAAGTTATTAAATGGAGTTTTGAGTGATATTAAACAGATGTCAGGTTTTATGGAATCAGATATAGCAAATAATTTACAAGCATTAACCAATCAGTTATCTGACAATCCTTCTGAAAGAATAGCATTACATGATTCTTTTAGCAAGCATACAAAAATTGCTTTAGAAATTGACAGATCTGTGTCACCTTATGTGTCCAAAGTTGTTAATGAACATTTAGATGCAATAGATGGATTGGTTAAGTTGTTAGAGAAAAAATCACCTGTTAATGCATCGTTTTATGGTGATTTACATGCCACTAAACGTTTATTGTCAAGCATTATGAAAAATGCTGGAGATGATAAAGATGATATAGCTAATAAAGCAAAGATGTTAAAAAAACGAGTTAGTGTTGTTATGGATGAGGCTAAAGCAAATAGTTTGGTAGTGGGTGTATCACAGAATATTAATATTATATTATTGAGAGCCAAGCACGCAGCATCATTGCAGGCAAAAGAGGAAAAATGTAAGAATTTTGCAGTTAATATAGGGACTAAGATTGAAAAAATTAATGAAATTAGTGCTAAAATACCTAAGGAGCAAAATAGTTATTTAGTAGATAAGAAGCTTTCTAGAGGTTTGGATAAAGCTGTTGCTGGTTTTGCTAGTGCCACAGCAGTTGTTAGTGGTGTGACATCATTTCCAGCACATGATGTGTTGGCAATGGCGATTAACCAAGTATCTACTGCAACAAATGTTGGCAAAAGATCAAATAATGTTGAGCATATAAACTTGATGAAAGAGTCAGTTGAAGAACTGACTGCTATTATGCAAGGTTTTCAAGAAACAGCTAAAGATTTTGCTACACCATATGTAGCACCAATGACTAATAGAAAAACAGCTGTTGTAGATAGAAAAGGCAATATTGGTAAGGATTTGACTGCTATGACAATGCCACCATTGCCTGGAATGTCTATTGATAATCATGCTAATAGTATGCCTGCTGGTCAACAGAATCAAGCAAATACTCAATCTGGTATTAGTCATTTGCCAAATAATAGATATCAAAATCAAACTGGTTTACGACAAATGCATGATATGAATAGCTGGCTTTTGAACAGAAAAACACCTCCACATACTAATGGTGGTCAATCTGCTTATTTAGATCGTTTACAGCAAGAAAGACAATACAGTAGTTATGGTGTCAATCCAACATTTGGGAGGTAGTTTTTTCAATAGCGGTATGTTTGCCATTTAAATCTTGTGTGATATAATATTTAAGATTTTCTTTTTAAGAGGCTAGTGTGGCAAGTGGAATAAATAAGGCAATATTAATAGGAAACACTGGTAAAGATCCAGTGGTGCGTTCTACGGCTAGTGGTGCTAAAGTTGCTAGTTTTCCTTTGGCAACTAGTGAATCATGGATAGATAAAACTACAAATAAGCGTCGTGAAAAGACTGAGTGGCACAATATAGTTATTTATGGTGATGGATTGGTCAGCATTACAGAGAAATTTGTTAAGAAAGGTACAAAACTATATATTGAAGGTACAATTCAAACACGTAGATGGGTTGATGCTGAAAATAATCAAAGAACTACAACAGAGATTGTATTGCAAGGTTTTAACTGTACATTAAGTATTTTAGACAAAAAGCAATCTTTATTATCTGATGATCCAGGATATCACGCATCTCTTGAGATGGATGGAGTGGAACAAATATCAGCAGAAAATACCAATAATTTAGATGCTGTTACTGAGGATGATGATATACCATTTTAATGTTTATATATAAAGGTACAATATGCGATGTGCTGTATTTGGTGCATCCAGCTTTTTAGCTAGATATGTTATAGAAAGGTTGCTTGCCAAAAAAAATAACACTGTTATTGCTTTTAGTAGAAATGCTGATAGTGCAAAGCATTTAAAAGTTTTAGGCTATCCTGGACAGATACGTATTGTTGAATATAATAATAAGTTACCTCATACTTTTATAGATAATTTTGATGTAGTTATTAATTTTATTGGTGCTATTAATGTTTTGTCACCAAAGAAAGATTTTTTTAAACTGCATTCTCAAATACCAGAGTTAATTGCACAAGAATGTATGGCACATAAAGTAAAAAATTTTATTCATTTTTCAGCTATGGGAATAAACAATAGCCCAACTTTATATGCTCGCAGTAAAATTAGTGGTGAGCGTGCAGTTATAGCTGCATTTCCAAGTGCTACTATAATAAGGCCTAGTTTAATGTATGGTACTGATAGTATGTTATTTAATTTTTTATACACAATAGCACAGGCTTATGTATATCCAATGATAAAATTAAAAACTATTTTTCAACCAATATTTGTTGATGATGTTGCAAAATTTGTACTAAGTGCTTTAGATAATAATATGGTTGGTATGTATGAAGTAGCTGGCCCAAGGGTTTACTCAATAGGCGAATTGATGGAAGTGTTTTCAAAAAGAAATCCAATGCATATGCATGTATGTATTCCAATATCATACAATATTGCACAATTTATATTTTATATAATGAATTTACCATTAATGAGAGTTTTTTTTGCTAAAAGTTATCTGTCAATAGATTGGTTAAAGTTTGTGCAAAATAATGCATTAGTAACTAAGAATAATGCACTTTTATCTTTGGGGATAAAGCCTGTGTGGTTGGAAAGTGTTTTAATAAAGTATTTTGCAAATAATAATGATGTTTAGAATTATTTTTGTTTACATAATACATATTATGTAATTTTTATACAATTTATACAACCTATTCTATTTATGATGTAATTTTTTGCTGAGTGCGGTTATAATAAAGTTATCAATCTCACCATTTAATACAGCTGCAGTATTTGGAGTGTCCAATCCAGTGCGAAGATCTTTGACCATATGATATGGATGCAAGACGTATGATCTTATATGATTACCCCATGCAATATCTGATTTATTGCTATTTGCTATATCTTTTTCAGTTTGTTTATTTTTCATTTCCAGTGCATAAAGTTTTGCCTTCAGCATTTTTAAGCAGCGTTCTTTATTTTTATGTTGTGAACGATCACTTTGGGACTGTGCTGATAAATTTGTTGGAACATGCGTTATTCTTACTGCACTTTCAGTTTTATTGACATGTTGACCACCAGCTCCTGAGGCTCTATATGTGTCTATTCTTATATCATCAGGTGAAATTTTGATATCTATATTTTCTTCTATTAAGGGATAAATCCAGACACTGGCAAAACTAGTATGCCTTTTAGAGTTTGCATCAAAGGGTGATATTCTTACTAAACGATGTACACCAGTCTCCATTTTGCTCCAACCATATGCTTTTTCTCCTGTGATCTTTACAGTTACAGATTTTATTCCAGCTTCTTCACCAGTTACTTGATCCATGATTTCATATTGGAAATGTTTTTTTTCACACCATCGTAAATACATGCGCAACAGCATTGCAGCCCAATCATTACTTTCTGTGCCACCTGCTCCAGCATTTATTTCCAAAAAACAATTATTATCATCATTTTTTCCAATAAAAAGACAATTTATTTCTTGCTTTACAGAGTTTTTATCTAGAGTTATGATATCTTTTGCAATTTCATTTAACACTTCTTCATTATGTTCATCTATGCCTATTTGTAAAAGCTCTATACATGTGTTGAGTTCATTTTCCAAGTTTTGTACAGATACAATGTTTTTCTCAATTTGTGATTTTCTGCATAGTTTTTGTTGTGCATTTACCTGATCATTCCATAGAACTGGACTATTCGTTTCAATTTCTAATATTTTTAACTCATTTTTTAAAGAGTTAATGTCAAAGACAGTCTCTTATTAAATTAATCCTGCTGGTTATTTCTTTGATTTTTTTATTTATCTCATGCAAATCAATATTCATATTTATTTAATTTAAAATTACTAGATTTTCCAATTATTATACTTTTCAAGTAGTTTTGCGCAAGTAATTGCAATTAAATTTTTACTATTGCATAATTGTATAAAATTATTATAAGTTATTTTAATGCTGTATAAAAAAAGAAATCGCACAGGAATGATGTGCAATTTAAATGTTACACCAATGGTTGATGTAATGTTGGTTTTGCTAGTAGTTTTTATGGTAACTTCACCTATGCTGATGAGCAATGTTGATATTAATTTACCAAAATCTGGTTCTCAATCAACTGAATCACAGCATTTTGAGCCTATTGTGGTTGTAATAGATTCTAAGGGTAGTTTATACTTAAAAGACAATCCTGTTGCACAAAAAGATTTACTTAATCAGATAGTGCTTTGGAGCAATGGGGATAAAGATATTGATGTACATATTCATGGCGATCAAGGGATAAATTATGGTAGAATAATGGAGACTATATCTTTAATAAATGATGCTGGTTACAGAAGAGTATCTCTTGTTGCAACCACTGATGCTGGTTAATATGCTTTATAGTAGATATTTAACTATTGGGAATTTATTATCTGCTGTTTTGCATATTTTTATATTTGTTCTAGTAATAAACTCTACTGGGAAGAAGAATATCAGTAAGTTTTCTGAAGAATATAAACAGATAATAACTGTTGATATAGTGAAAATTGCAAAAAAAACTAACATAAAAATAGCAGCAAGTACTGACAGTTCATCTAATATGATTTTTGCAAACTCTGATACAACTGAAACAATAGATGCAAAAGAAAGCAAGATAGTTGTTGAAAATAATAAAACAGAAAAACAGTCAACTAATACAATTAAAACTTTGCTAAGTGACAATAAAGATAATAAAAAGAATTTTGCTGCACCTGTTCTACCACCTGTGGCTAATAAGTTTACTGCTCCAAAATTACCAAACAGTAAACTACAAAAAGAGATAAAGGATGAATTATCTGATTTGTTGAAGAATATTACAACCACTAATAATAAACTAGCCAATAAACAAAAAAATATAATGAATTCAGATGGGTTAAAAGGTTATACTGATACTACATTTGATAAAAAACATGAACTAACGATAAAAATTCAAGATTTATTACAGAGTAAGTTTTTGTCCTGTTGGAATATGCCAGTTTCAGCAAAAGGTTTGCAAGATATGAATATAGAAATTAAAATTAGCTTATTAAAAGATGGTAGTGTTACTCATGCAAAAGTATTAGATTCAATACGCTATAAAGAAGATAATTTTTTTCAAGTTGTTACTGATAGTGCACTGCGTGCTATAAATATCTGCTCACCAATAAAAGAATTGACTGATTATGATTATGATTTATGGTCAGAATTTACTTTGATATTTGATCCAGGGTTATTTTTGTAATAAATACTTATTTGACTTGATGATTATGTTGTTTAATGTTAGCATAGAATGTTTGGAGAGGTGGCTGAGTGGTTGAAGGCGCACGCCTGGAAAGCGTGTATACGTTTACGTATCAGGGGTTCGAATCCCCTCTTCTCTGCCAGCTTTTCATTCTCGAAAAATTTTTGTTGAATTTTTTAGGTTTACAAAGATGCCAAAAAACTTCAGTATTCAATGGCTTTCACCTTTAACACAGAAGCATCTTTGTAATTAACATGAGCAAGCATAAGCATGAGCATTGCTACTGTCTCATCTATATTTGTATATTTCATCAGCTTTGATATATTTTATTTTAGACATTTCATCAAGATTTGTACCAAGTGTGGCTATTTTTGCACCTAAAAAATATGGCAAATCAAAATCCACCCACTTTTATTCCAACTACTCATTTCATATGAGGCAAAATCTTGTAGAGTGCAGCCTTTAAAGAATGGCTGCACATGTAAAAACTTTACCTTTGGGTAAAATTGAACTTATCAGCTAACATTTTTACCCTCTTTTTGTATTGCAAGTACAATTAATGCTATGCTTCCTGTAAAGAACTTTAAGTCTGATGGAGCAAGACCAAAAGATAAAGCAATCCCTTGGATTTGTTGATAAATAAGTGCGCCAATGATAGGGGCTGCTAGTTGTTTTGCTATTGTATTATTTCCCACGATTGATTCTCCAATCATAAGACTTGCCAATCCATGAATCACTATGCCAACACCCATACCTACATCCATGAATTGTTGCATTTGTACTATTAAGCTGCCCGCAAGACCAAACATAGAACCTGCAATGAATAAGCCTAAGCTTGTGTATTTATTGACACTAATCCCATGAGTTACAGTGAACTTTGGATTATGGCCTACCATTTGAAACCGCAAGCCAAAATCAGAATGTAAAAACAAGAAAAAAGGTAGTATACAAATCCCAACAATAATAATCAGTGACATAAGGTCAAGGTTTATGCCACCTATCTCAAATAATGCTATATTTGGTTTACCCATAATCCTGAGGTTAGCGCTATAAGCCATAGTGCTAAGTATTATCCCAGCAAGCAGGCTGTTGACCTTAAGATGCAAAGCAACTTGAGATGTGCCTATTGCCAGCAATCCTCCTGCCACAACAGCAGCCATAATAGCTAATATTTGTGGCATACCTACAACTACTAAGCTCGCATATACTGCACCTCCAAGTGGATAGGCACCTTCTGCTGTTAAATCTGGAAAATTGAGGAAACGGAATGGAATCATAATACCAAAGGCGATAATTGATAGTATTAGCCCTTGCAATATTCCTATATGTAAAAGTTCAATTGTCATTTTTATCCCCAGAGATTAAGAGTTGATCTTCATACTGATGAAACATTGCAAGCAGATCATGCACAGTCATGGATTTTTTTTGTGCCCCTTGGATATCTAACACTATTTTGCCTTGGTGGAGCATAATTAAGCGATTAGCATATTTAATAGCATCATCCATTTTATGCGTAACCATTATAGTAGTGAGCCCAAGATTTACGGCTTGTTTGTGCGTATACTCCATAAGTAACTCCTGCATTTTAGGATCAAGTGCTGAGGTATGCTCATCCAACAGCAAAATTTGCCTACCAGAATTAATTGCCATCAGAGTTGCAATCATTTGCCTTTGTCCACCAGATAACATTTTTAGAGGTTGGTCAATATATTCCTCTAAACCAATATCCAATTCTTTTAACCTTTGGATAACTTGATTTTTGTACCTTCTATAAAACAGTAATTTTGGTGTTTTTATTTCACTTAAGACAATATTCTCAAGCAGAGTCATTTCAGGTATAGTACCTAAGTTTACATCTTGTGCAACTTGTGCCACATTGCTATTTAGCTTTATTGCTCCAGAATTCATTC
Organism: Candidatus Xenohaliotis californiensis; assembly: GCF_963930935.1. Classification (NCBI taxonomy): domain Bacteria; kingdom Pseudomonadati; phylum Pseudomonadota; class Alphaproteobacteria; order Rickettsiales; family Anaplasmataceae; genus Candidatus Xenohaliotis; species Candidatus Xenohaliotis californiensis. The sequence continues at coordinate 1,252 of NZ_CAWVOK010000008.1, read as the reverse complement.
TATGCTCACCACTTATCAACTTAAGTAAAGTAGATTTACCACATCCATTTGCCCCAATTAGAACACAAAAATCTCCACGTTTTAAAGATAGGCATATGTTGTCTATTACAGGACTGGAAAGTCCTTGAAATGATTTTATAACTTTTGTAATCTTAATCATAAATCACTCCACAATTTCTATATTGGGAGGAATGGTAATGCCTAATTTTATTGCAAGCTTTTTATTTATTACGCCACAATGATCCTCAGATGTTGGATATAATGGAGTCATATCACTAATTTTTTGTCCCCGTAGAACATCTGCTGCAAGTTTTGCTGCATTTCTACCAACAGTTGTATAATCAATACCAAAACTTGCAAGTGCTAACCCATTCTTCACAGCTTGCACTTCTACGTTAAATACAGGAATGTACATCTTAAGAGCCTCAGCGCTGATTACTGGCAATGTTGGTTGGATTGGTCCACTTGTTCCTACATATATAAAATCTACTTTGTTTTTGAATTCTTTCATTCTGATCTGTGCATCACGTGCTTGTTCCAGTGGTACTGCAATCACAGACATATTAAAGTCTGAGGCACTTGTTTTCATCATATTAACTAATGCATTATCGTTAGCTTCTGATGTTGCATACAATAGTCCAACCCTCCTTGCTTCTGGTAAAATTGATTGAGAAAATTTTAGAAATGCTTTTAGGTCTTGCTTGTCAGAGCTGCCTGTAATATTGCCATCAGATTTGTATTGATCTTTGATTAATCCAGCTTCTATGGGATCTGTAATAGCTGTATAAATTAGAGGAATATCATGAATTTTACCTTTAGCTGCTTGTGCAATAGGAGTTGTCATGACCAAGATGGCTTTAGGATTTTTAGCCTTAAGGTTAATAAGCATTTGTGAGATTAAATGTGGATCAAATCCAACATCTGCAATTTCATATCGTATATTTTGATTTTCAGCAAAGCCTTCCATTTGCATCTGGTCTTTAAAACCAGAGATAGTAGCATCAAGTGAAGCATGTGAGCCATAATTAGCTATGGCCACAATTGGCAATGATTCATTTTTAGCTATGAAGTAATTAGTATATAAAGCGGTAAGTAAACATAATATACTTATTGCAAATATTGTTTTTCTGAACATAAAAGTTCCTGATTGTGTTAAATAGAAATGTTAGTTAATTTGAAGGATGCATGAACATTAAACATGCATAAATTTTCCATTATGGAAGGATATAAGTATACTAAAGGCCAAACGACC
>NZ_CAWVOK010000007.1:0-12342 GCF_963930935.1 Candidatus Xenohaliotis californiensis | reverse complement strand
TTTAATCTAATTCTCAGTTAAATCATGCAGCCATTTTGGTTGATAGATCAAATGAACTGGCTCCTTGTTATTATAACTAATGTATATAAGAGATAAAAAAAGATATAGAGTAGTAGTCATGAATTAACTAAACTTATTGTTAGGCAATGATTTGGAGTGTTGGGTCATTGTTGGTATATTTATTTAATAATTATATTGTAATAATTTATTATATACTTCTATAATTTAAAAATTCCCTATTATAAGTTATAGAATTCTGAAAAATATCTAATTCTTTTCTTTTTTGAGCTATGTACAATAAACTCATTTATTTTCTTTTTCATTGTAATCTTACTTGGTTTGCCTAGATTAGAATCTGCAGTACTGTTGATACATAAAGCAAGATTTGTTGTCTTCCATTGAGATATCTTTGCAACATTAGAAATCCTAGTATATAGCTCAACTATGTGATTGTTATCAATTTTCTCTATTTTGTGCAATAGCTTTATTAGATCTTTATTTGCATATTTCATTACACCTAACACAGGACCAATTGGATTATTTTTTAAATATGAAACACTATTCACACTGTAAAGCGTTGGAGGAAATAATCTTGTGTTTTGTTGTATATCAAAACTTTGGTAAATAGTCTTTGATAACATTTTTTTATAATGTTTCTTACAGGCATTATACTCATAGCTTGTTAAAAGGCTTATACCATACTTTGAGCTAGTAATGCTGTCAATATTTAAACATTCTATTGCTGCCATTAGTGCAAATAATGTTTTTTTATAAATATCTTCATGTATGCACAGTAAACTTATTGAATGGCTTTGTGCAAAGTGTATAAATGATTGATTGATAATATGATCACAAATTTCCCAAAAAGAAACAGAGTTATCTAAAACCACAATCACCTCTTTTCTCTCAAGGCTGCTAATTGTTAGCTTTTTTTTTCTATCAACCATTTTCTTTGCAATATATTTAATAATCCTGCTTTCATTACTGTTGGTTATACTAGCTAAAGCATTGTTGTTTAAGCATAATTTTTTTATCCCATTGATATCATTGGTGCTCATGTGCAATAGTGTATTTTTACAAAAGATGTTTGATTCTAATATTGTTTTGACAATTTCATTGCACACTAAGCTATAGTTTGGATTGCTAACAACTATAACTGGATGAGATGTTAACAAGGCTAAAATTATATTTACCACCAAGTCTTTAATTTGTGGACTCTCGTATTCAAGACATAGAAATACTTTATTATTGCTAACTATATTTTTGTTTGACCAGATGGTTTTATACCAAGACAAATGTTTAATTGTTGCAACAATCTCTTTGATGGCAACATCTTCTATTTTACCACATTCTATAATTGTTGCTGTAATTATGTTTTGTATACTGTTGAGTATTGACTGTATTACAATGTCTATTTTTTTTTGTGGATTTGTACTGTTGTTGTGCAGTGAATTTTTTTGCTTGGCTATTCTACTAATTACATGATCTATATCTTTTACAGTAGAAATGGTAGTAAGATTTGTCTTTCCAGCTATATTGCTTTGTTCTTTGTTATAGATTTGTGTAAAAATAAAGTTGTTCATTCTACATAAAGTATGATCATTTATTATTTTATAGCTTGTTTTGTCTGTGCTAACTAATTGTCCCATATTTAACAGTATGTGTGTCAATAATGGAAGTGTGTTTTTTTGGTTGCCAATGATTATATGAGGAACATATATAGCATTATTTCCTATAATTTCTTTTATTTTTTCAACATCAATTATGCTGGGCATGTAATGAAATTCACATAGAGTTTTGTTGAGTAACTTCTTTATGCCTTGAATAGTAGTTGTGTTATTGGTTGCAAAACATATAGTTACATAATTTTGTGATTCTATTAGTTTTTTTGCACAAGCTAAATAAGCTATTTCTGTACTTATCTTTTTTGTAAAAATAGCTGGACAGCAATGGTTCCTTTTGGCTTCATTAACTTCATATTGCCAGTTTCCTCCTTTTACCAATCTAACCAATATTTTTTTATTTAGCATTGTGCACAAATTAATAATAGCATTTAAAAATTCCAAACAATCCTTTTTATAAGCTTGCATGGTAACACCAATTTTGTTATTAATGTCCACCTCATTATTCTTTGCCAATTTTTCTAAAATACTAATTATAAAAGCATACTCAATAATTTTGTCAGTATTTATCATTAGGGTGATTTGAGTATTGTGTATGGTCTTAAGAAGTGTAACTATTTTTTTACAGGCAATTTCAATATCTGTATTATTCTTCTTGTATGCTGGTCTTGGACATATTGATTTTAGTGACAAAGCAATAATAATTCTGCAACCTGTTCTTAACATTATTTTTTGTGCTTCTGTAATATTATATTGATAATAAGCATACCAAGCATGATTGTTTTCGTGACTATAAGTTAATTTATTTGTTAATAAACAGGATACTTTTGTAGAATTTATGTATTTTACTGCCTTTTGTACTGAGCATCCATAAGTATGTTTTTTATATAGCTTATTAGCATTTGTTTTGATTTTGCTCTCAAGTTTTGCCAGATCCAGCTTATTGATTGCAAAGTTGTTTTTTTTTTGTGATGAGTATTTAGTTATCATTTTCAAGATAGATATTGGCATTCTTGATGCTTTGTCTAACCATTGATTTTTTGTTGGTAAATTTATTAACTTAAATTTTTTTTGCACACTATGTAAAAAGTCAAACCTGCCATTAGTGTTTTCAATTAAGAAAAAATCTCTGATTACCTTCAGCAATATTTTTGTTTGTCTGTTATTTTCTACTTGCTGTTTATTGTTTTGCCTTACCCACAGTGTTAACTCTCTTCCTATATATGTTTCATATGTTTTTACAAAATCATCTTCATTACATATAATTGTTTTACTTGTTGAGTTACTGTTTCTGTTGGGCATTTTTCATCCTTTGCTATCTCTACTTCTTCTAATGCTACAAAAAACCAATTAACAACAGCTAAATAATCCAATTATAAAAAAGCATCCAATGCACCTAAATTTATCTCCAGTATTGCTGGGCTTTCATTTAACAAATTTTAGGAATAAAGATATGATTATATAAATAAATATACCCACTATTTTTATTGACTAATTTAGTAAAAAATTTACTATTTTTAATGTATGAAATATGGTTGTGTTTTTGTGCTCAAATCTAGATTCTTTGCTTATCTCTTTGTTTTTTTGCTACCATTTGTTGCACAAAGTAAAACATCACAATATAATGCTAATTACGTTAAGTGCAACATAAGGATTGGTGATTTTGGTGGTGAGCCACTTATTGTTGGTATATCACCTGACTTTCCACCATTTGAATTTCTAAAAAATAATAAATTAGTTGGTTTTGATGTTGATTTAACACTCAAGGTAGCTCAACATATTGGCAAGGATATTATTTTTAGATGTTTACCATTTTCATCTATTGTGACAATTCTATCTAAGACACAACTGGATATGGCAGTATCTGCAATTAACATTACTGAAAAACGTATGCAAAACAAATTGCTATCATTTTCCATGCCATATTACAATTCAAATTTTGGGATAATTTTTAACAAATATGATCAAAAAATTAAGTGGGGAGATGTAGCACATATTGCTGTGCAAGAAGGGACAGCAATGGAGATATTTCTACGTAATTATTATAAAAATTCCATTATACTAACGTTTCCTAATAATAACCTAGCTGTACAAGCTTTAAAATCGGGGTTAGTTAATTTTGTATTACTTGAATGGGAGCAAGCTAAAGGCTATGTAAATTCTTACAAAAAATTTTCATTATCCATGGTAGAAGGTGGTGGAAATTATGTATTTGCATTCCCTTCTGTACCTCCTTTAATTAATATAGTTAACAATGCTATAAAAAAATTAAATGATTCTGGTGTAATAGATTATTTAAGTAACAAGTGGTTTATTAATGATAAATGTATGCCTGATATAGATCGTGACAGTACATCAATCCTAAATAACCAGCAAAAGAATAATATATACTACTTAGATACTATATATTATATATTTAATGGTGTATGGGTTACTATATTTTATGCACTGATTAGTATAATTGGTGGTTTATTGCTAGGTTGTTCGCTGGCTCTTGTTGCTGTCTTGAGTCCAAGAGTTATTAAATTGTTTATATCATTTTACATATCTGTATTTCGAGGAACACCATTGCTTTTGCAATTAGGTATTATTTATTTTACATTACCTAACATTACTGGTTCAATACCTGTTTGGGTTGCTGGAATTCTATCACTTTCATTAAACTCTTCAGCATACATGGCCAGCATAGTGCAAGGTGGGATTGTTAATTTTGATCCTGGACAACTAGAGGCAGCAGATAGTTTAAATTTATCTACAGTGCAAAAATATCGCGATATTGTTTTACCACAAATTTTTAGACATTCTGCTCCATCTTTTATAAATGAAGTTATAGATTTAATTAAAGAATCAGCCATTATATCTGTAATAGGAGGTGGAGAGATTATGCACAGAGCTAATACTATAGGCATTGAACATTATAACTATTTTTTTCCATTAGCTGTTGCTGGTATATTTTATTATACATTATCCATTTTGACATTGCTCTTGATAAAAATCACAAATAAGAAGGTGTAAAATGGCAGTGGTTTTCTTCAATGTGCATAAAAGTTTTTCTGGTAAAAAAGTGTTAAAAGGTATTAGTTGTGAGATAGCGAATAATAAATCTACTGTTATTTTGGGATGTTCGGGATCTGGTAAAACCACTATGGCAAAAATTATCAATGGATTAGTATATCCAGATAGTGGCTCTGTTTTAGTTGATGGACTTTCACTGCTACCAAAAAATATTAAAGCAATACGTAACAAGATTGGATTTGTTTTGCAGTCATGCAATCTGTTTCACAATATGAATGTTATTGAGAATATTGTTTATGCGCCAGTTCATGTTATGGGTAAAAGTGCCGCAGAAACAAAAGTTAAAGCAAACATCTTGTTAGAAAAATTTGGACTTATTAATCTTCAAATGAACAATGTTAATAGCCTTTCCGGTGGACAAAAACAAAGAGTAGCAATTATTAGGTCATTAATTATGGATATTAAGCTTTTGGTTATGGATGAGCCTACTGCAAACCTTGATCCAACAATGAAAGAAAAATTTATACAAACAGTCTCTGAGCTGCGCAAAAGTAATATTGGAATTATTATGGTTACACATGATGTTATGTTGGCACAAAAAATTGCAGAAAATGTTATATTTGTTGCAGATGGCCATGTAGTAGAAAATGCCTCAAGTCATGATTTTTTTAGTCCAAACTTTTTGCACAATGATGATGTTAGTAGCTTCCTGCAGTTTGCTGGTTTAGGATAAGTTTTCTATAATCAAAATTATAATCTACTTACTTGCCAATTTTCATTATTGTTAAAATTACAGTTAACAACTAATTGATACACGAAAAGGATTAACCCCGCCTTTTTTCTTGGTTATGTTGGCTATGTTCAATATTAATATCCATACCAACATCATGAAATAATTCATGGGATGTTAATTCTTTTGGGGAAAGGACAGCTGTCTTAAGCCTTGATTTTACTGCATTAACAATATTGTCCTGAGTTTGCATTGTAAGAGCATTAGCAGTGTTACGATATTGTGAATATTGCATGCCATTCCCCTGTGCAGTTATTTGTGTTATTAATGCTAGAAGATCTTTTGCTGAGTTTTCTTGACAAATGTTATTAAACATTTTTGCTAAAGTTAATTCATCCACACTGCCTATTTCTTTATTCTGCCTTAACTCATTGAACATTAATTTTTGACGGTATATGCTATCCAATAAAGTTAGTGCACATTGACTTCTGTTGACTCCAGCATGGCAATTGGACACTGTAAGCACATTCTGGTGGCCTAATTTATCTACATCTGGTAGCACAACATTATTTACCCAATCTAACAATGGTGACATGCTCTCGGGGCTGAAATCATATTGTTGATAATCAGGATATTTGACATAAAATGCAAAACTTAGATCTTTCTCAGACTCTATGGTTTGTTTTGTGCCATCACTGGACATTTTCACTTCTTTTATAGTAAAGTTTTTTATACCCACAGCTTGGTTATCAATTGTATTTTCTGGATCTTTCAAAATTTGTGCCACCTTTGTGGTAATGGCATTATTTGAGTCAGTTGATATATGCATTATTTTGTCATTCTCTTCTTCTTTGGGGTAAAAATATACTACTGTATCTTTTTTTTCATCGTAAAATACAATAGGATAACTGCTATTTAATGCTTGTACAAAATCCTTATCCCAAAAATTAATCTGAAATATTTTTTTATATTGAGCGCCAGCTTCATATAACATTCGTGCCCATTGTTCATTGGGATGATTATTTGAATATCTTGAAGATAGTGACATTTTACTAATCTCTCTAGCACTCTCTTTTCTTTGATTGCCTATCCATGTTATAAATGACTTCTTATTGTCTACAGCATTATTCCATTCTCTAAGCATCTCTGCTGCTAAACTGGGTTTTCTTATATCTAAAATTTTTTTATCTTTATATATGCCAGCTTTATAAAGAGTATCGTAATAGCATTCTGTATTTTTTATAGAATTTTCTGTTAGTACTTCTAGCTCTGGTAATTTGTCAGTACCTGTATAATCTTCTATTATGCCATTTAATGCTGTAACAATATCTGCATCCATCTCTGAAGCTTGTTTATTTTCTGCTATGGCACACCAAGTTTTCTCAACTTCCATTGCAAATCTAGCCACAGACTCAGAATTTGGTTGTTCATTCTTTAACCATTTGTGCATTGCATTTTTTAGTGCACTAGTATTCTCTTGAGGATTGTTTAACAACTCAACAAGTGCTTGATTTTTGGCTTTTACTGCCCAACAAGCTTTACAATACTCTGATTCTTTGGCTGTAGCTGCAATCTGCTTATATACTGGCGCTAAGATTCTATATACAATATGATACATTTTCTTATTTTTTTTTAGTTCAAGTTGTGCAATCTTTTGAACCCGTTGTTCTTGTTTATCCTCCGAAGTTTTTTCTAGCATCATATTAAGCCACACATTTTGTATTACTTCTTCTGCTGGTTCTTGAATTGAGGGATTAGCTGAGTACACATCACCAATTAACCTTGATACATTTTTTTTAAATGCTAAAAACTCTTGGAAATCTTCAGATCTCAACATATCTTTTGGTATTGCAATCTTTTTTCCTAACTTTTTGCCAACATATTGTTTTATAATTTTTGCAGTTCCTTGATCTTGTTTTGGTATTTCAGTATTGTTCTGTATAGCTGTAAAGATAGCTGCTAATTTTTCTTTAATATCATTGACATTCATATCCATACTTGAATGAATATATTGATACAATCTTGGCTGTTTACTCCTTTGGCTAGCTGATTTTTCTTTTTTATAATTTCTTTGTATTGCACTTACACAGCCCATGAAATCATCTAAACTTATATGCTCTTGAGCAACAAAACCCTTTTCTTCCATAAGGTGCAATGCTAAAGGATGCCATTCTCTATTTGGTCTTTGGGAAATACTTTCCATTTTTGCAACTAACTCATAGATATCATTATCAACAAATCCACTTTTCCATATTTGCATAGCATCATTATAAGCAAGTCCTTTGTGCAGTGTGCCAACATGTTGTTTCAGGTGGTAGATTGGTGCAGCAGAAAGTAGTGTTCTTATGGGCTTCTCTCTTGGACTAATTTGCAATTGAAAAGCAGGAGCAGTCATGCCTTTGTATTTTCCAGAGGAGAAAATAAATGCATTTTTTTTATTGCATGCAGAAACTACACTATTATAATTTTTATATTTATTAATTTTTCTGAGAAATGGTCGCAATATTTTTTTAAATGGTTTAGCCATAAATTTAGATAAAAGATTAAACTTATAATGAAAAGAAAAAGGATTTTCCATAGCTTTGCATGCATTAGGAACTAATCTAATTTTTGTTTTATCTTCTTTATTTGCTTGTCTAATAAGAGCATAATTATCAGCAGTATGTTTTTTAGACATTTCAAACACAGTTTGTTTTGCAAGATCTTGGTATCTTCTTTCAAGCTCTGTATTACTTTTATACCCCATTTGTTCAAGTTCTTTTGCTGTAAAATTATACCAATATTTTGCACGCAATTTATCAACAGCACTATGTACAGCCTTATAGCTTGCCATTGATCTGCTTGCTTTGGCAGATAGAATCTGTTTTGCATCAGAGTCAGAAATTTTATCTGAATCTAGTACTTTTTTTAATCTTCTAATACTGTGCTTCATGCTATAATCTTCAGACAAGGGTGCTTCATGAGCAGTACCATTAATATAACTATCTTTTAATGGCATTAATATAATCCTATTATAAATTTATAGTATAAGAGAAAATAGATAATTTTTTTTTACTTTGTTGTATTTGGGGTATATATGCAAAATAAATAACCATTTTCTAAGTCTTTTTGTGAATGCTGCTGACTAATTTTCCCCAGTTCTAATAGATCTTCATTGATTTTAACAAACAAGTCATGACCATGCTGTTTAAACATTAACTCACGACCTCGTAACCTCATTATAAATTTAACTTTATTACCACTAGTAAGAAATTTTTTGGCTTTATTTATTTTTACCTGATAGTCATGCTGCTGTATTGATGGCCTAATCTTTAATTCTTTTAATTCAATATTTTTCTGTTTTTTCTTTGTTTTTTGCGATTTTTTTTGCATATTGTACTTATGCTTACCATAGTCTATAGTCTTGCATACTGGTGTATTTTCTGCATTTGATATAAGAACAAGATCAAGTCCTTTTTCCTCAGCAATTTTTAAGGCATTTTCTTTGCTCATAATGCCTAGCATATTGCCATCATCATCAATTAACTTAACTTCTGATGCTTGGATGCCCATGTTAAGCATTTTGTAATCAAATCTATTGTTAGCCAAATTTTAGTCCTTTTCAGATATATTAATAAAGAATATTGAAAATATCAAATAATGCAAGTTATAAAATATTCAGCATTGTAATAATACAACAGTTTTAATTATTAAACAATAATACTAACTGTAAATATCAATTATTTTATCCATCATATAATAACAAAGTCAGCATAGCAATACAAATGTGTGTTGAATGTGTCAACTATATGTTAAAAAAAGCAGTAAAATAATTTTGTAAAGCAAAAAACTTTTATCTATATGATAATAAGGTGAGCTATGCTAATGAAAAATTTTTATTTGATAATAAAACCAACTAGGAGTTAGAATATTCACTTCATTTTATTCTTAATCAATAATAGCAATCAGTATTTAAAATACAGCTAAGTTTATTAATTTTAATAATAATATGCTTAATTAATTTATATTATTATTTTTAACTTTCTATTAATTCTTATTTTTAACTTTTAATAACTTCTTTTACTTTTTACCTTAGGTTTTTAGACAGCAGCATAAAGTTTGCTCAGCAAAAAATACAGCAAGAAATCTTTATTCTAAATACATGCAACACCATTGATAAAAATAAACATTCTAAATTAATGTCACAAACACATACACTGTTTGAATTTTTTTTATTTGAAATTTTTTATCAATACATCTCTCACCTTAACACTGTGAGTCCATTTTGTTTATAGGATGAGTTTTATCCATGGTTTTTCGTATTGTGTCTCTATTTAAGGTTGTGTATATTTGCGTAGTTGATAGTTGTGCATGTCCAAGAAGATCTTGAATAACTCGTATATCCATGCCATTCTCCAGCAAATGCACTGCATAAGTGTGTCTTATGGTGTGGGGTGATATATTGTTGTTATCAATCTCAAGACTAGAAAACAAGTTTTTTATTATTTTATATGCATATTGCCTAGTTATAGGTTTTTTATTTCTATTGTTAAAAAAAATAAATTTTTTTATATTGTGTGTATTGTTTGCTACATTATTAGCTATAAAATGCAATAATGCACTCTCAGTGTTTCTAGGCAGTGGCACAATTCTTTCTTTAGAGCCTTTGCCTCTAATCACTGCATAGCTACCGCCATTATTATCACTTTTAATGCCACTAATGGTTAGATTAAGTGCCTCAGATATTCTAAGTCCACAACCATAAAGAATTTCAAACAATGTGTATGCTTGTAGCATTGATTTAGAATGTTTATTTTTGTCAAAATTAATGTGCTTTACTGTGTCTTGTGTAAGAAAGTTTGGTAATTTTTGTTCTTTTTTGGGGATTTGTAAAAATTGATGCACATTAGATGAAATTATGCCTTCCACATAAAGAAATTTATAAAATGATCTAAATGCTGACACTTTTCTTGCTATAGAGCTTTTTTTAATACCACTGCTGAACAATTTATAAATATAACTTTCTATTTCCCCTCTGCTCACACTATCTATTGCCTTCTCTCTTGTTTGTGCAAAAAGTTTAATGTCTGTTTTATAAGCAACTAATGTATTTGTACTTATTGCTTTTTCTGCATTAAGTGAATTAAGGAAATAATCTATCAATCTTGAATTATGCCTTTGGCTATTTGTTGTCATAGTTGTAGATAGTTAAAAAATATTTTAGAAAAATTTCTATTAAATTAATATTTAACTGATATTTATATATATGTATATAATTACATTTTAGAAATTGAGGAATAAAATATTTGTGTCAATATTTTTTTGTATAAAATTTTTGTGATTGGTGTTTATGAAAGCAAATATATCAACTTTAATTGCTAATGCTTATAGCAAAATAGCAAAAGTTTATCTACAAAGCATAATTTATATTAGTTATGCTGTTATAAATATTACTATAATTATTTCTAATATATCTGTATTTAGGGACTATCCTCCACCTCCTTATGTTATATTTTAGCTATTTTAATAAGTGTAAAATGTTTAAATTATTGTACATGACTATGGAAATGTCTAAACAAGAATGTGCATTGGGTCATATTGACTAAAAACATTAAACAAACATTTTTTATAAGTAATAAAGTATTTCTCTATAGTTTTGATGGGGATATATACTCTTATTTGTTAATATTTTTATTAACTAACCTGATGAAAAATCAGCAATTTTACTAAAAATTATAAAGACATAATATCTTTTTATTTGAAATTGTTTTTTATATTTTCTCACTTTTCTATAATGAAAGAAAAATATACAAATCATAGTATGGGAACAAGCTAAATCAAAGATTTTTATGGAATATCTTATGTTGGCTGATAACATACTCTATGTTTTTTTCCAAAAATTAACAATAAAAATGATCCTATTTATACAATAGCAACACACATAATAACAGCTTCAGTTAATATTTATTTTGCATATAAAATGCAGAGAGTTTATATTTTTATTTTTTATTAATGTATTGGATATAACAATAGTAACAATTAGCTTGTTTATATTAAAACAATACAACAAAATATACAATTATGATTACACAATACAGAAAGTTATCTGGAGTTTCATTAGTTGAAACACTGATTACAATATCAATTATGACTTTGTTGATTGTGACAGTAATGCAAGGCAGAAGTTTATTTACAGCTGCAGAGATACAGAGAATTATTGATGAGATTAACATATTTGATAGTGCAGTGTTTAATTTATCTTCAATACAACTATCTACCAGGTGACTTCCCAGATACAGCAAAAGTATGGCTAGAAGATGATATTAAAAGTACTTGTAATAAGGTTACTGCAGAATTTGTATTAATAAAAGATGGTATGAATGCAGCATATATTGCTGGCGATGGAGATGGTTATGTGGCTGTTGCACAAAATCACAGAGATGATTATCCAGCAGAATGTGATATAGCTAACTGTCATCTAGCATTATCTAATTACTTGCCATTGAATAAGTTAGGTTGTGGTGTGCCAGAGAATAGTAATGGCAACAAACTTCCCTTATCAAGAAATCTTGACAAAGATCTGCCATTCATACCTGGGTATTGGATTAATAATAAAGATAATCTTAGTATTCATAGTCAAATTTATAATAAAACAACAAAAGCAAAAGATCTAAACACAGTTCCAAGTGGCAATTCTATAATGTTGATTGGTAGACATAAAGAGGGCTATGCTACAACAGCAACCCCTTTTTCAACTCATATTAGCTCATATGTGTTGTCCTCTTTAGATAAAAAAATAGATGATGGTAAACCTGGTACTGGTAGGGTTAGATTTGGCAATGTTTATAGTCATACTGTTGGTGGTGGTGCAGGAATGGGAGCAATTTCCACTCTAATCTGCACTGCGTTGGGTTCCTCAAGTAGTGCAGATTATCAATGCACTCCAGATTCAAAATTCACCAACATTAGTTATAGCAACAAGGAGCCAGGCTATAT
>NZ_CAWVOK010000006.1:0-68826 GCF_963930935.1 Candidatus Xenohaliotis californiensis | reverse complement strand
TCACGAATACTTTAAATAAATAATTGTTTATCTGCAAATATTTTTAAATAAATAGCATTGCTTATCTGCAAAATTTTTACAGCCTCTCTCAACAGCAAGTATGAATGGTATTTGACCATAGTTATCTTGCATATTAACATTAGCTTTATACTTAACAAGCAATTCAACTATTTCAATATAGCCTTTATTAACAGCAAGTTATGAGTGGTGTCCAGCCATTTCTATCTTCTGCATTAACATCAGTGCTATATTTAACAAGAAATTTAACTATTTCATCAAATGTGAACCCCCTTTCCTTCTAGAAGCGTGCATACTGTGCAACCATAATTATCCTGCATATTAACATTAGCTTTATGCTTAACAAGAAAGGTAACTATTTCATAATAACTTCATCAATAAAATATATAAGTGGTGTCCTGCCATAGTTATCCTGCATATTAATGTCAGCACCATGTTTAGCAAAAAATTTAGCTATTCTATAATTTCCTTCTTTAGCAGCAAGTGTAAACAATGTTCTATTATACTTATCTTACTGAATATTTTTTAACTTTTATAAAAATTAAAAAATAGAGAGTAGATCAACTCACAATAGTAGAGCATGCCATTGCTGCTTGCAAAAGCAACATCTTATGAGTTTTATAAAAAACTTAAGATAGAATCTATGAAAAAAAAACCCTCACTATAATGCAAAAATTTAATAATGAAAACTATTATCTTATTATCTAATATAAAGAATATCCATTATTTAAATACACAAATTAGCAACATTAAACTATGAAACAAAAAGCCCTTACTATAATACAAAAATTTAATAATGAAAACTATTATCTAATATAAGGAATATCCATTATTTAAATACACAAATTAGCAACATTAAACATTGATAGTATTTTGATTATATAACATTGTTATATTTACTGACTGAAAAAACACCATATTTCTTAAATATTAACAAAACTTTTAATAATTCTCTAAATTAACAACCTTATTTATATTAATAATCACAATTTGCAACTTAATGTCAATGACACCTAGATCAATTAAGTTTATTAAATATAATTAAAGATTTTCTGATAAGCTATCTACAATATTTTTAGGAAATGCAAATTTATATAACAGTACATTTAAACAAATATCTTTATTAAATTGCAATATTATAGATACAAATTTTTTATTTGTAAGTCTCTTAACTAGATAAATCTATATTAAATACCCACTTAATAAAACTGATCTTGATCATTATATCTTTAAGAATCAAGGAAGCCACGTAATTTCTTATAGCGAGTAGGATGTTTAAGCTTACGTAATGCTTTAGCTTCTATTTGCCTAATTCTCTCACGCGTAACCTTAAATTGCTGTCCAACCTCTTCCAAGGTATGGTCACTGTTAACTCCAATACCAAATCGCATCCGCAATACACGCTCTTCTCTTGGTGTTAATGTAGATAAAACCCTAGTTGTTACATCGCGTAGATTAGCTAGAATTGCTGCCTCAATTGGTTTAGTTGCAGTCTTATCCTCAATAAAATCACCCAAATAACTACTATCACCATCACCAACTGGACTTTCAAGGCTAATAGGCTCTTTTGATATCTTAGTAACTTTTCTTATTTTATCTACAGGAATCAACAACTGCTCAGATAACTCTTCAGGCGTTGGTTCACGACCTCTTTCATGTAAAAACTGCCTTGATGCTCTAATAATTTTGTTTATAGTTTCTATCATGTGAACTGGTATTCTAATAGTCCGAGCTTGGTCAGCAACAGACCTAGTGATTGCCTGTCTAATCCACCAAGTAGCATATGTAGAAAATTTATATCCTCTTTTATACTCAAATTTTTCTACTGCCTTCATCAATCCTATGTTGCCTTCTTGAATTAAATCAAGTAACTGTAAACCACGATTTGCATATTTCTTTGCAATAGAGACCACTAAGCGTAAATTAGCCTCAACCATCTTCTGCTTAGCCCTATTACGAATCTTTTCACCATGCTGCATTTCAGACAGCAATCTTCGCATAGCACTTATTGGCATCTTTAACTGTAAAACTACTGTTTTATGCACAAGCTTATCAAATTCAGTAATAAGAGCAAGTTTGGAACGATAAAATTCACTCCATCTCCCAGCTTTTTTTTCAGCAATTTCTCTAAAATTCTGTAATGGATTATCAATTCCTCTATTGCTTACTTCAAAAAATATAGATCTTTTTATGCCTAATTTTTCAGCACCACATATAAGCTGTGCTTCAATTGCCATCAACACTTTATTAATATCAGTCAATTCCTTAATAATCAGCTGTACACTGTTCTCATTTAACCTAACTACACTAGTAAATATTTCTACAATCTCATCTCTAGCATTAATAAAATTTACTTCACTTGCATTAACACTGGACAACACAGTTTTATCATATTGCTTGTTTATTTTAGTAGCCCAATATGGACCTATGTCTTTTGTGTTAAAATCAACAATCATGTGCATTGCATTTACAACTTTGTCCACAGCCGAATGCTCTAGATTTTCAATATCAATATCAGCATCATCATCTTCTTCAATATCAATATCAGCATCAGCATTTTCAGTGTCTTCTGACAATTCGCCATCTTTAAATTTTTCATCAGCAGATTTAGATTCTATCTGAATAATATCACGTAAACTCATTTCACCATTATCCAGAGCATCACACCATGGTGCCAATTTATTTAAAGCAAGTGGCAATTCAGCCATAGCCATAATAGTAATTCCACGACCATCTTCTATCTGTTTAGCAACCTCTATTTCTTTTTCTCTAGACAGCAAGTTAACACTTCCCATTTCACGTAAATACATCCTTACAGGATCATCTGTCTTGCCAAATTCAAAACTTGCAGTAGATTCAGAATCGGATTCATCGTCTTCAACACATTGTCCCATAATAGAAACAGTATCCTCATCATTGCTTTCAAGCACTCCAATACCACAGTCATCAAGAACACTTATGGCATTATCAAGCTTCTCCTCAGATATATCAACTGGCAAAGCATCATTAAGCTCAGAAGTTGTAACATATTTTTGATTATTTTTTAATTTCTGCTTAATAATTTTTTTAACTTTTTCTAAATCTTTAGATGATTGTTTATCAGACATAATAAAAAAATTGCATAATACAGTAGCTATTATAACAACTCTAATAGAACAATCAATCCTTATAACACACCCAATCCAAGCCGTAAACATATTTTTAATGCTTCATCAATGTGTGCACGTAAAACGCCCCTTGAACCCTTGTAATACTGCCATTTTTCTTCTACATTATTACAAGCTGTTTCATTAACAATAATATCTAGCATTATTTTTTCTTCTGTTATCATAACAACCAGAGTTATTAAAATAAAATAATCAATATATGCATCCTGAACAGAAATATCAAAATTATAAATTTGCTTAACTAGCTTCCAAGAAAAAAATTTTTGCTCTAGTGCAATATTATCTAAGGCAACATTCAATGCATTATGCACTAACTCCTCAGCATTATCAAACTCAACACTAAACACACAATCCTTAAAAAGGAGCTTATTCAACACATAAGAAACTTTGTCTTCTAAATCATTATTTCTTAGTATTTCTGGATATTTATATAAAAGCACATGCAGTGCCTCAAGAATCATAACAGAATCATCTATTTTCAATGTTTCTGATACCATCTTATGGTAACCAAAACGTCTGTGATGAAATAAATTATTTCTTAACTGTTGATGCAATTCATACCCTAATTCACGATTAACAACTATATTAGAATACTTCTTAAATGCATTACGCAGTGCTGCATAATCTTCAAAATCACTATCCTTGTTAATAAACTTCCTGTACAAAACACTATATATAAAGTCTCCTAGTGAAAGTGCATTATTAACTGCTTGGTTTAATTCTAATTTACCATTATTTCGTTTAAGCACTGTATCTGGATCTTTACCAGTGCTTAAAGTAACAATTTTGACAGTCTTGCCAATAATTAAATTTGGCAATACTACATCTAACACAATTCTTTGCACAGCAGAACGGCCAGCATTGTCACTGTCCATTAACATTATAACCTTATCTGAAATAGCCCAAAGACTTTGCAATAAATCTGCTGATAAAGAAGTACCCATACAACCAATAGTATTAGCAAAGCCATTGGCTCTCATAGCTATAACATCAAGATAGCCTTCAACCAAATACACCATTCTGGTAGATTTTATAACACTCTTAGCTAAATTAATGCCATACAAAATATTACTTTTCTTAAATAATGGTCCTTCAATAGTATTGATATACTTTGCAGTTTTAATACTTTTATCATTCAAGACCCTGC
Organism: Candidatus Xenohaliotis californiensis; assembly: GCF_963930935.1. Lineage (NCBI taxonomy): Bacteria > Pseudomonadati > Pseudomonadota > Alphaproteobacteria > Rickettsiales > Anaplasmataceae > Candidatus Xenohaliotis > Candidatus Xenohaliotis californiensis. Next base: position 64,494 of record NZ_CAWVOK010000006.1, on the reverse strand, counting down.
CACCAAAACCAATGCAAATCCCTGTACTATTTGTTATAGGAAAAATAATTCTATCCCAAAAACGACATTGCATATTTTCATTAGCAATACCACTTGCAACTATAAGTTTAGCTGAAAAATTTTGTTGCAAACTTTCAATCAAAGCACTACTATCATTTGGTGCATATCCCAAACAAAATTCTCTTATAAGCTCTTTAGGCACACTACGTTTAGCAATAAGATATTCCAACACCTTCTTATTTGAAAGCAAATTATCATGAAACCACCTAGCAACAAAATCATTAATTTGTCCAATAATAATATGCTCTCGATGCTCTTTCTTGTCTTGCTTCATGCTGCTGGGCATTAAAATACCAGCATAATCTGCAATATGCTTAACAGCATCTTGAAAATCTAAATCATCTAATCTTATCAAAAAATCAATTATGTCACCATGAACACCACAACCAAAGCAATGATAAAACCCTTTGCTATCATCTACTACAAATGATGGGGTTTTTTCTCGATGAAATGGACATAGGCCAAGCTGCCTATTACCATGTTTTCTAAGTACAACTCTCTTGTCTATTATAGATGATAAAGGCACACGTTCTTTTAACAAACATAAAAAGCTACTATCTATCATATAGCACTCTTAATAAGAATAGATATTGGCTTTTTCATGTAAGAATAAACATTGACTTAAATTGGCTACTATAATATAGTTTAACTTAACAATAAAATGCTATAAAGCTAAATTTAGATAAATATATAATAACATTTATTTATAATAGATCTATTTTATCTATATCCACTAATTTTAATAGAAAAACAGCTTACAAAAAAAATAGAATAAATTATCAATAATTTAAATTAAGTTAATACCATTATTATACATAGAAATTAATTAATTTTCTAAGCTTTCATCCTAGCAGATCAATTTTTATATAAATCAAAAAATATAAATTTTATAATTTAGAAAAAAATAATAATATTATTAGGCAATGCTGTAAAGCAGGATTCTGAACTTTTGTAAAAGCATGATGAAACTAATTACCAAAGTTGCCAAAATATAATAAAATAAAGGGTATTCTCCCTATAGTAATTATCCAGAATTTCTGAATAAAATGTGCACACCAAAACAATAAATAAGCAAACATCAATTACATAGCAGAAAAATCAATCATTTATAAATAAACCTATTATTAAAGCCAATGAACAGCTAGTTAAACTTTGTTGTTTGTCACGATAAATATCCAAGTAAGTTTGATAATATCTTGTAAACTAAGCATACTATCAAAGATTGACAGCACTGTGCTTTTATAGGAACATTGTGAACATTGTATAATTAATAATGATTGGTTTGCATGAAAACAAAAATAGCTATTATAACTGGAGGTACTGGTGGGCATGTCTTTCCAGCAATTGCATTAAGTGAGCAGTTAAAAATCAGAGATATAGAGCATGTTTTCATGGCTGATTATAGAGTCCTCCATCTAATGCCAAAAGAGAGTACATATTTACTAAATATCAAGCCAAATTGTAATAAGCTACATAAAAAAATAGTTTCTGCATACTCAATAATAGCTGCAACTAAAAAAACTACACAAATACTTAAAAAAGAAAAGCCAGATGCATTAGTCAGTTTTGGTGGTTATGCAACAATACCTGCAGTCCTTGCTGCCAAGCATCTGAAAATACCAACTATTCTTCATGAACAAAACACTGTACTAGGATCATCTCACAAAATATTTGCAAAACAAGCAGCAGCAATTGCAATATCTTTCTCAGAAGTAGAAAGATTAAAAGACAAAACTAACATAGTGCATACTGGCAATCCAGTCAGAAAAAGCATTTTAGATCTTAATATGCTAAATAACAATAATTACAATAATGATAAAAATTTTAATATATTAATATTAGGCGGCAGTCAAGGGTCTCAAGAAATAGATCAAATAACATCTAATATATTAACACAAGAAATCAACAATTATAAAATTAATATTGTTCATCAATGCCGCCCAGAAAATATTAAAAAAATTAGCGCAGGCTACACAAACCTTGGTATTGCAAATGATGTTTCACATTTTTTCAACAACATTGGTGAAAAAATAGCAAAGGCTAATTTAGTAATATGTAGAGCTGGTGCAACAACTATAGCAGAAAACTTAGCCGCCAACAAACCAGCTATATACATTCCATATAAACATGCATCACATAATCATCAAATGAAAAATGCACAATTTGTTGTAAAAAATGGTGCTGGTCTGCTATTTGAACAAAATGCAGAATCTTTAATAGATACAATAAAAAAATTACTCAACCAACCTATGTTGCTAGCAAATCTTTCTGTAAATGCAAAAAACATTGCAATGCCAAATGCTAGTGCACAACTTGCTGAGCTAACATTAAAACATGCCAGATTAAAGCAGCCAGTATAGATACTATCTACTGTCAGCATCTAATGATATGCATCATATAATTAATAAATAATCTATACTGTAATAGAATAATAAAGTCACATTATTTTTAATAATGTGACTTTATTATGTGCACTTACTAATAAGCTATTGTGTTACTCACATTGCAAATTATTCTGAATAAGCAAGAAGCTGTTCTATTGAGCCTACAGCATTACTATAAGCTTCCATCATATCTGGTCTGGTGCTTGATTAATAACCCTACTGTAGTAACTTTAGGTTATTGCACAACAACATTGCTATAATATCCAGTCTCTTAGTGCTTGGGAAACGATAAGGACATAATTTTTCTGAATCAGAATCAGAATCCACTAACATAACTACCTCATGCTGTTCTGTTGGGCTTACAGTATTACTACAAGCTTCATCATATCTGCTGCTTGGGAAAGCAATCAAGACATAATTTTTCTGAATCAGAATCACTAACATAACTACCATCATGCTGTTTTGCTGAGCTTACAGTACTATTACAAGCTTCATCATATCTGCCATTTGGGAAACAATCAGAACATAATTTTTCTGAATCAGAATCACTAGCATAACTACCATCATAAGTACTTTTGGCATAAGAACTAGGAATATCTCTAAAATCTATTTCTTCTTCTTCATCTACTGTTGTTATGTCAATTTGCTGCTCAGATTCTTCTTGTGTAAGCAATTTTTCTGCTAGAAAATTATCTAGTGTAACAAAAACCAAGCCAGTAAATGCCTCCACTTTATCTTTAAGCTCTGCAATAGCATTGCTGATAAAATCTTCATCAAAGAATTCCAACAAACTGTGCTTTACTTTATTAAAAACACCTTTAATTACAATTAACATCCTATCTAATGGATTAACTTCATTGCTAAAATTATAGAAAATCTCATGCAGTGCATTATATCTGTTATTACATACTGCTTTAACTTCTTCAAAAGCATTCAATGTTATGTTATTAATTTTTAAGAATGCATTATTAAGCTCTAAAAATGCATTATAAATGCTCAATTTAATGTCATAGCTTAAGCTATTAAAATTTATTCCTTGTAAAATAAATAATACTTTTCCCAGTGTACTTGGAAGATTCTGTAAATCACCTTCATTAGCATTTCTGCTTAAAAAAAATCCATTTTCTTGTACATCAACAACCTTCTTATCTGGTAATCCTGAACTTTCCACACCTTGCTTATCAGTATCTTTCATATAAATATTCTCTAAGTTAATTAATTTATAAATAAATTATAAACTATTTAATATATAAAAGTCTAGAAAATGAAACAATATCTAAATATCTGACTCTAACGCACAAACTTATTTTGTGATGCTATCTGCTTAGTTTGCCCATGAATATTGCTTCCATCAATGCCACCATCAGCTTCTGTAAAATGTGATTTACTCAAAACATTTGCAGCATTTTGCAAAGAATCAATACCTTTGCTTGTAAGTTCATCCCTATGATAAGGCTTGATTGTTGTAATACTACCAGAGCTGTGTGCTGCTCCTGTAACAGATCTTGTGTCTTTACTTGGTATTGAACCATTGTTCATCTTAGTTATATGAGTGCTTGAATCACCCATGCGATAACCACCACCATGAAGATTAACCATATCTCTTATTCCGCTAGACTTAGATCTATAAGATAGTTCCTTGCCTTTCATGCCAACATCTTCTTTATTAGTCTTGCTATTTACATGTTCTTTCTTACTACTTTTTACTTTTTCATCTACCTTATCTTTGGATTGCTCTTTATCTTTAATGCTGCTTTGATATTCATCCTTAACTTTCTTAAAATCTTTCTCTATATCTTTCAAATCACTCTTACATTTTCTTTCTAACAAAGCTGAATAAATTTTATGATCTGCAAATGCACCACCCACTAAATGAATTGGGGCTGTAGCTATTTTTGACAATATATACAATGTACGTTCTTTACCAGTTAATGTCTTAACACGATCAATCACACCATTTAATCCAGTAACACACTTAACAACACCAAACATATCTTTTGCTAAATTAACAAATGCTTTCTTAGGAAATGGAAGTCCTTTAATACAGTTTGCAACAAATCTCACAGGAGCAAGAAAAACTATATCTAATCCAACAGGAATTATCTTTGCAATGTCCTTGATGCCATTTTTCAACACGCTCTTATTTGGACTATAAGCATTGATACTGCTGATGCTAGCTATATGTTTGGAAATATCCTTATCATCTGACAAACTCTTTAATAAATATGCACGGTCAGTAGGACTCATGCTCTCTAAAGACTTATCTGAGAAATTAAATACAGAATTACCATTACCATCTATAGATTTTGTGGCAATTTCAGAAAGAGATTTAATCCAACGTTTACGTACATCAGTTGCATTAGTAAAAGCATGATTAATATCAAGCAAACCAAAACCTCTAATGCGTTGCCACAATGTTGTATCTGGTTTTTTAATTTTAATATCCAGCTCACCACCATCTTCTGATTCTATAGAAATACCAGACTCTGAGCCTGCTACCTTATGCCCAGCCTTTGCATCTTCTGGCAAAACATCGTGCATTTCACTGGGAGGTAGACGAAACATAAATTTACCACTGGAATTACGGTAAGATTCACAATCTTTTAAACCCACAATCTCACCATTAACAACTTTACGAGGAGGATCTTTAAAAACGTAAGCCTCAGGCTGTATAAGTCTTTGCAATACAGATATCAAACTTACTCTATCATCAAGAGTATCACCAAGGATAAATCCATTAGCTTCTGTTACAATGTTATCAGCCCTATCTACAGACATGCTGCTATCTGATTCTGGCATATCAAATAATTTAAATACACTACTATAGGAATAGTATAATTAATAAAATATAATAAAAAATTAACTATTATATTAAATATAACTAACCTAATCATTTAAATTACTTCTAGTGACTTTCTCTCAAGCATGCTAATAACAATATAACAAACAAAACATTTATCTAGATTGAAATTATTAAAAATAAAGCAATATAACTAATATTGATATGCTTATTACCCTCATTAGCCAATCAAACACCATATTGTTATAAGAATTCTCAAACCCTATGATTGATTCATCAAATGATAGATAAATCAAACCACCAAGTACTTGGAAAAATTTCAACAAGTACATACAGAAAAAACTACAGCATTAACCAAATTTTTTGTAATTTATAAAGTAAAATCTTCTTGCCACTTAGAGAAGCTTTGAGACTCCCCACTCTAATTTTCTTTGCTTCAGTAAACATAATTTTCTATTAAAAAAATACCATAATATCAGCATTCTGCTCCATGGAATCAAGCTCATGCAAACTGTTTATTAACAAGCTAAAAATTCCTTTATCCAAATCCTATATTGATCACAATCTCAGATTATCAATAAAGAAACATTTGGCATTGTTGTCTTTATACTTATTTTTCTACTAATAACCATATGTAATATATGCTCACATAAATCTAATACAAACTAAAATATAATGATTATAAAAACATTGATCAATACTCTTCAGCAAATGCAAAACCAGGCTTTCCATCAAATGAAAATAAAAAATCTATTTTTGTTGTTATTAATCCTATAGCTTTAAATTTATCAATACACATAACTAAATCTTTGTAAGAAACTGACTGACCCACACTGCTATTAGCCATACGAAGCACACAACAGTCGTGTAAGCCTTTGTATTCATATAATTTTGGCCATATATTTAATCCCTTACAAAAAATAACACACAATGAAACATTTTCATTTATAATAGTATTTATTCTGCTTGCTATCTTATCAGCAGTAAATTCAGAGTCAAATTTACCATCATTAGCAACCTGAATATCAGCACCTAACAACTCACGCTTCTCTGTCTTTATGGCTGTTGCCAAACTATCTTCATAATTTGCAACTGATACATTGCAAACATTATCATAACTAACCTTTGGCAAAACTCTTGGCATCATTCCCAAATTATTTATCACCTCAGCAGCAAACTCTTTAGTGCCTAATAACTTAACAGTTTTCTCACCATTTATATCAGCTGTATGCATCCCAGATTCTATAGTTCTAAGCCATGCATTTTGTATTACAGCTGCCTTATCATAAAGACCTAAATGCAATAACATCATTATAGCAGCATTTAATAACCCTGAAGGATTGGCAATATTTTTCCCAGCAATATCAGGTGCTGTACCATGAACAGCTTCAAACATAGCAGAATTATCACCAATATTAGCACTACCAGCCATACCAACAGATCCTGTTATTTCTGCTGCTATATCAGAAGCTATATCACCATATAAATTTGTAGTAACTATAACATCAAAATCTTCTGGTTTTGCAGCAAGACGTGCCATTCCAATATCAACTATATACTTTCCATTAGATATCTCAGGATATCTTTTGCTTACACCTTGAAATGACTCATAAAAACATCCATCTGTCATTTTCATAATGTTATCTTTTACCAAACAATCTACTTTTTTCCTACCAAAAGTCTTGGCATATTCAAATGCATAAGATGATATTCTTATTGAATTAAAAATTGTAATAGAGCGAATACTTTCCAATAAATTATAAGAACGCCTATATTCCACTCCAGTGTATGCACCTTCTTCATTTTCTCTAATAATTACCACATCAACATTTGGCTTTGCACTGCTAACAAATGGATAGTATGACAAAACTGGCCTAATATTGGCATACAATCCTAATCTTTTACGCATGCTAACATTTACACTATGGTAGCCAGTTCCACTGGGAGTATATATTGGTGCTTTAAGAATAGCATTAACACGTGACAATACTGACCATGCAGAATCAGCAACACCATTAACCCAATGCTTCTTATATGCCTTTTCTCCAGCCTCAACACTCTCAATTGCCAAGCTAACTTTAGCTTGATGTAAAATTAAAAGTGTAGCCTCCATGATTTCTGGACCAACACCATCACCATAAACAACAGCTATGGGAATTACCATACACAACCTATAAATTAAACTCTATATATTTCAATATCATAAAAATAAAATATAGCATAGCTTTTCATAATAACATGTAGTACTAAATAATTAATCCATAATAAAGTTGCAAAACAGCTATTGTAAGGTTAGGATTCAAAAAAGCTTCAACCATAGAATAAAAAATGACTAGGGAATATCAAATAATTCATCATCAAAATGATGTAATAGTTATAGGTGCTGGTGGTGCTGGATTAAAAGTTACTCACGATATTGCAAAAGCTGGTCTGGATACAGCTTGTATTAGTAAAATATTTCCTACCAGAAGCCATACAGTAGCTGCACAAGGTGGTATAAGTGCAGCATTAGGAAATATGGCAGAAGATGACTGGAGATGGCATATGTATGATACTGTCAAAGGATCAGATTGGCTAGGTGATCAAGATGCTATTGAATATATGTGCAAAGCAGCACCAACAGCAATTATAGAACTTGAGCACTTTGGCGTACCATTCTCTCGCACTGCTGATGGCAAAATATACCAACGTGCTTTTGGTGGCATGACAACTAAATATGGAGAAGGCCCTCAGGCACTCAGAACATGTGCAGCAGCAGACCGAACAGGTCATGCAATACTGCACACATTATATCAGCAATGCTTAAAGGTAAATGCTAAATTTTTTGTTGAATACTTCACAACTGACTTATTAATAAATGATGCAGGAGAATGCCAGGGAGCTCTAGCATGGAATCTAATGGATGGCACACTGCATTGCTTTAATGCCCACACAGTTGTCTTGGCCACTGGTGGATATGGCAGAGTATACTTCTCCACTACAGCTGCACATACCTGTACAGGAGATGGTAATGGTATGGTTAGTAGAGCAGGATTTCCATTACAGGACATGGAATTTATTCAATTCCATCCAACTGGTATATATGGCGCTGGGTGTTTAATGACTGAAGCATGCCGTGGAGAAGGTGGTTATCTCTTGAATGCATCTGGTGAACGATTTATGGAAAAATATGCACCACATGCAAAAGATCTAGCATCTAGAGATGTAGTAAGTCGTGCTATCATGATGGAAATCAGAAATGGCAATGGTGTAGGATTAAAAAAAGATCATGTATATCTTGATCTAACAAAAATAGGAGTAAAAAAAATAGAAGAAAAACTACCAGGCATTGCAGAAACAGCAAAAATATTTGCTGGAGTTGATCCTGCTGTGAGCCCAATACCAATAATCCCAACTGCACATTATTGCATGGGTGGCATACCAACTAATTACCATGCTGAAGCAATGACTATAAAAAATAATACAAAAATTCCAGTACCAGGGTTAATGGCAATTGGGGAAACAGCATGTGTTTCGGTTCATGGTGCTAATAGGCTTGGGTCAAATTCTTTACTAGATTTAATAGTCTTTGCTACATCAGCAGCTCAAACTATATTACAAAAACTAAACCCTAACACACCTGTTAAATCAATACCAAAAAATGCATTAAAAAAAGCTGTAGATCGCTTTCATTCAATTAGATTTAGCAATAAAGAATTTAATGTATCTAATGTGAGAAAAACAATGCAAGAAGCAATGCAAAAACACTCATCAGTATTTCGAACAGAAAAAACCTTAAAAGAAGGTGTGGAAATCATTAAAAAACTTGCAAACTCTATTGATAATATTAATGTTATTGATAAAAGCATGGTGTGGAATACTAACTTAATAGAAGCATTAGAGTTAACAAATCTACTACCACAAGCATTAGCAACTATTACAGCTGCACTCAATAGAACAGAAAGCAGAGGTGCACACACTAGAGAAGACTATAAAGAGCGTAATGATGACAAATGGATGAAACACAGTCTAACTACCATAGATCAAAACCATAATGTAAGTATATCATACTGCCCAGTAACTATGAATACAATGAGTGATAGTGTTGCATCTATACCACCAAAAATCAGAACATATTAAAATATCTTGTTTGACTATAACATTAATCTTATGCAGCACTACTAAAACAGTGTTAAATTAAACAATTTTAAATAACTGTGAATTAAATAACACTGTATTAATGTTTGCTATAATAAAAATTTTTTGCTTCATGAGTTTATCTTAATAAGCTTCAGCTGTGTGCTGTGCTGTGCTGTGCTGTGCTGTGCAAGATAATCAACTCCTCATTACTTAAAACATAAACTAAAAATATTCACATTTGTTGTTAATAGCTTAGCACTATCCATCTATAACTAAATGAAAAATTTTGATGGAGTATTTCATATTATTCAATTATTGAAAAATACACATCAAATTAAGTGCTGTCAAAACAAAATTACTATGAAAAGAGAAGTTTTAACAATCTATTTTCTTGTTCTCATATTGCTATCATTTAATGTTCTTGCAGAGTCAATGTGAATATTATCACTGTCTAAACTAAAATCATCCCTCAAACTATCTTCTGCTGCTTTAGTGACTTTTATATCATCTCTATGCTCATCATCTTTCTTAATATCTGGCATTAATTCATCATCACCTACCATGCCAGCAAGGTATGGCCTAGTATTTAAGTAATCATTAACAAACTTATCTGAAGTTTTATCCATCTTTGATTCATCAATATCTGGATTAATTTCTGAATTTACATCAATATTATCTTCTGCCTCTTGCATTAATACCTCATCTTTAACCTGTAAATTTCCAGATGAAATACTTTGTATATCATCACTATTAATAAATTCACTTGGACCATCATCTGTATGGCTTAAACTCACATCAAATTTTGTTGATTCTTTTAACGGCATTACATAACCATGGTCATCTAATCTGCTTACCTTGTTCCAAATATCTACAGCAACATCACTCTGTAATGCATAATCTTCTAATACAGGTTGTGCTATGGTAGTAGTAAAATAACCCTGATCCCTTTTTTGCATACGAGACAAAGAACGTGTTAATCTACTTATAGCACTATCTTGCAGCTCAACAACTACTGATACTGCTCTAATATTATGCAAAACGCCAAGTGCATTATTTATACACCTGTTATTTTCTTCAAGAAGCCATTCTATAAAACTACTATCATTCCCAGCAATTTGAGCATTAGCTGTACTCAATTCATTAAATTTCTCATTAATCAAACCAAATCCATTAGATTTATCTGCTAATAAATTGCACAATTCTTGTACTTTCCAAGATAAAGAGCGATTGCTAATTCTCTGAGCTGCATTATGCAGCAATTCTTGCATAAAATCTCTTTGTGCCATGACTATAAAACTATTCTCTTTATCACTTGTCACTACACTTTCTAATGAGTCACTTTCTGCATTCTGTAATAAACTTATAGTATAGTTATGCAACTCATTACCTGCATCTTCTAAAAAATCATTTATCTTCTCATTCAAAGAAACATGAAGAACATTTGATCTTATTATGCTATCAACAGATTGCTGTGCTAATTCAAGATCATTTTTTGCTCTTATTAAACGCCAAGGCTTAATCTGAAAATCATCATTAGAAGATGGATTAACATCATAACTTCTGTCTTTTAAGCTGGAAGCAACAGATGATACATCAGACACAGAGTCATTCTTTGAAGAATAGTGGGTAGACTTATTGCTGCCTCTCACATCAGAAGCATGTAGTATGTTAGGTGCAGTATTATAAGAATCATTGCTTGAAACAGTAGACTTATTATCACTGTTATTAGGATTAATGTGCAACTCTCTAGCATTCTTATTTTGTGAAAAATCACCATCAGCACCCACTGCAGAGCTATTCATAGGATTATATGCATTAGCAACAGGTATAGGTTGATTAACATTGGGATCTAATTGCACACCTTCTGACTCAGTAGAATAAACAGAATTCTTGCTTCCTAGTGTATCAACAGTCTTACCAGCAGTCCTCACACCATAATGTGTTACACCAACAGCAGTCTTTAAATCTTCAATCTTATTACTTAAAACACCATAACGTGCTTCAAGAAATTTTCTAGTTGACTCTGCTGAGTGATCAGTTCCAGTCATATATAATCTTTAATAATACTAAGCACTACCTAAGAATATATACAATCTTTATTAATTTTTACTTACTAAAACAACATAATGCTCTAACGGCCTTTTCCTTTATGTTTTCCTTGTGATTGCCCTGAAGCCATTGTTATAATCTGCCAATAACCAAGTTTAACTCCTTTCCTATTTTCAATCTCTTCACGGTTATCGATTAAATATTTTATTGATTTTAAATAATCTAACTTGCGTGCTATAACATATTTAGTCCATGATCCTTTAACTACAACATCAACTATACCCTCAAACTCACCATCAGCTGCCAAATTATTGTCAATGGTACGAACATATGCTTTCTGCTCTTTAATAACTCTTGCCTTATCTTCATTATAGCGTTTCATCTGCATGCTAGATACAATTTTCTCAGTTCTCTTTTTTGCTGTTTGTATGAAAAATAACAAAAACAACAACAGTAAAATTGTTATAATAGCTAAAAAATAATAATTATTAAAAATACTCATTGCATTAAAAACCATTAGCCACAAAATCAACCAGAGCTAAAGCTTTTGATGAATATATGGCATATAGATACAAACTAGCATTTTTTATACCTGATATACTATCAATGATCACCAAATCTTTATCATTTGACAACTTCATAGGCAATAAACCAAACCCATTTTTCTGCATAATTGAATTTAGTACCATTTCACCACTAGCATATCTTTCCAAACTATCACTTATTTGTTGATAAACACCTAATTCATTTAATAATTCTACACAAGCATTACCATAACTATTACTACTGACGCCAATTGATAAATAGCCATATTTTGCTATCTCTAGTAACTTATACTGTAAATCCAAGTCAAATAAATTACTTTGTATTAATTTGTTTTGAGCATAACCAACCAGTACTAGCTTGCCCATAGGAATAGTCTTATAGCCATCTAAATCCATCTTATTCAACAATATTGCTGCCAACTCTTTTGAAGTGACAAAAAAAACATCTTTTTTATTCAGTAATTCAACATTATCAATATCACTATTGCCAATATTAATATACATTCTAACATTATTGCTTTGACTATACTCACTTAACAACTCTGACACTGAGTATATAGCTTCACTATCTAAAAAAATATCAATTTTATAGTCAAATGATAAACATCTATAACCACTAAATAACAATATTAAAATGATAATCCTTAAACAGGTTAACATATATCTATGCACAGCAGAACAAAATAAATACAACAATATAATAATGCATAATACATTCTAGCTTAACATTTTTTCAAAAAATATTTTATACAATACTAAATAAATATAAAAAATAGCTAATGCCCAGCATTGAAAAAAGAACTAAACCATTAATAAATGTAGTTTATGAACAAATATTAAAAAATAAAAAAATACTTGACTTTAGTAAAAAATCAACTAACCCAAATTTAACAAAAGAAGCATACTTTACAATTGTATTGCACAGTGCAATACAAGACCTTTTTGCAATGCAGAAAACAGAGGATGATATTAGAGGAGGAGTATTAGAGGCAATTGGTAATGCTTTGCAAAATAAACCTCTTGTTGGTGGTCACAATATTAAAATGAATAAATCATATGAAGAAGTATCATCTTTCATAAGAAGTAGTTTATCTAATACAGGGGCACAAATTAGCAAAGACAATATCACATCAATTGTTCACTCCATGCTATCAATTGCATCATCACAACAAAGAAGTGCACAACATCAACACCATAAAACACAACTCTTCTCTACTTTAGGGCGTAGCACAAAAAATATACTAGAAATTTTAACTACAAAAAATAATGCAGCTAACAAACTTGCATCTGATTTAATGAGAGATGTAGCTCTTAAAACAAAGCATGGCACATATAAAACTTCTTTAATGGATCTAATGGTAAGAGATTATGCAATTGCAACACAGCAACATCAAGAAAACAGAAGCTACAAAGACTTCAAGGCATATGTAATGAATAGTCTAGCACCAAATGAGGCAATAAGCAGAAGCAGAAGCACCGGCATCAAAGATCAACCAGGAATTGGAATTGTAGCAAGTGCACTTCAACCAACAAATCATGCTTTCAGTGAACAGCCAGTACAACAGTATGAAGCACTATTATTAGTATTTAGTGCAACAGATGAAAATCCAGAATTAAAAAAAGCTTATGATAAAAAAATTGATACAATAACAACCAAAGGCTTTAGCATAAATACCCCTAGCATACAATATTCAAGCAGTGCAAGCCAAAGACGCTATGAGCAAAAATTAAAAAAACCTAGCCATACAGCAGTGTCTAATCAACAACCTCCTAAAAAATTATGGACTAAATCAATAAAGCAAGGCAACAAAGAATTAGGCAAAGGATAAAAATAGCTTTCAAAGAATAACTCATTGTATTTTTTATTAAATGCAAATAACACAAATAATTATTTCAGTTTCCAAACACTTATTGATGAGATTTTTTGCATATAGAAAATTTATAAGCAAACTGTGTGTAAATTCTCAACTAAAGACACTCAACTACTAAAACACAAACTGTTAGAATTTTTATTAATTCCGCATCACAGACTTATATTTCAAAATACGTGCCAATATGCTAATTAACATTAAAATTAGCACTAAAACTAATATTGTGCCTGAGGCCATATTTTGATAATCTCCATTAGGATTTTTTGACCATAAATATATTCTTATTGGCAATGTTGTGCTCACATCACTTAAATACCAAGATCTCTCTGTAGTAAAAACCAGCATACCAATAATTACCAAAGGAGCTGTCTCACCAATAACTCTAGCCATGCTAAGTAGCACGCCAGCAACTAGTCTCTGTGATGCTATTGGCAATGAATGATGTAAAACAACCTGTATCCTAGATGCACCAAGAGCCAATGCAGAATGCTTTATTCCCTTTGGGACTAGTTGCACTGCATCTATAACTGTAATTATAACATGTGGCACTGCTATTAAAGCAAGCGTCATGCCAGCTAACAGTGCTGTTGATCTTGGTATACCTAAAAAAGAAATGAACATAGCAAATGAAAGCAAACCATAAACCACTGTTGGAACAGAAGCTAAGTTTACTATGACAGCAAAAACAAACCTGTTTAACTTATTGTCAGCAGAAATCTCTGAAAAATAAATACCAACAGCCATTCCTATAGGAATAGAAATAGCCATAGCAACCAATATAGACAACAATGTGCCAACAATACTACCTGCAATACCTGCTGCCTCTGGGTATGCAGAATCATTACCAAAAAAAAATTTGGTGTTAAATGAAGTTTTAAATAAATCTCTATTTTTTAGATAAGATAGTGCATCTTTAACAAGCTTTGGTGCTTCAGCAACAAGCATTTTTCTGCAAACTAACAACCAAACTCCTGAATATCCTTTATGCATAACAATGTTAGAAGAAGTTATTTCTCTTATAGAGTAATCACTTACCAAGCTATCAGCTATCTCTTGAGTAGATTTTTTATCATAACTAGACTCCTTAAATAATATATTCATGCCATTATAAACAATCTTCTTATATTGCAGATAGTCTATATGAGTATCTAGTAACTGACTTTCTTTAGCCACAGGCACAAAAATTCTTCTTGTCAATAAAGCATCTGCACCACTAACAAATATTTCTGCAAGCAAAAATAAAACAAATAAGATGATGGATAATAGTGCTAAAAAACAAATAGAAATGAAACCAGCTGATATCAATTTACGCCAAATGTAGTAACCATTATTGTGCTTCACTACTCTAAACATTAGCTAAAGCCTCATTTATTATCAATATTATTAGACAAATCAGTTAAAAATATTCCCTGATCTTTGCTTGCATTAATCCATTTAATCAAACTATCCACATTACGCTCAGTAGCAACTACGGTTAAGACTTTAGTGTCATTCTTTGCAAGACAAATATTTTCTAAGAAAGCCATTGGATCATCTTTTACATATCCCATAAAATAGTTGCTATTAATAAACTTTAGGGATGATTTAGCAAGCTTGTTAATAATTTGTAAATCAGTGGCAGTGTTCAAATTCAAAATAGATAAATCATTTTCTTTTGCTACTCTTAACACTGAAGATAGCACACTACTGCCACTATTAATCATGCTGTCCATATCTAAATATATACCATCAAGCCTTTTGTAAGAATTAATACTTTTTCTTATTCTATTCATATTTTCTCTATCAGAAAGCACTGAGCTAACACCTGAAACATTAAAGGCATCAGTATTATCATTAACCATAACATGCACAAACACCTTATTAGGAAGATTAGATAGTAAGCTTAAATACTGTTCATTAATTATACCAAAACCAAGTGCAACTTCTGCAGGAACACTCTGTAGAACCTTTTCTGTAAGCTCTAAATCAAAACCAAGACCAACAATAGCAAGAGAGAAAACCTGATTCTCCACAGACTGTGCCGGATTAATAACTTTATAATGAGTCAATGCATCATCATTGCTGTCACTATATACTTGATCCATGTTTGCTGAAACAGAGTCAGAGACTTGAGCAGAAATATTAATACCAATATCATCATTATCAGAAGAATCATTAGAATGTGCATTGTCCACAAAAGAATTACTGGCCATTTTAATATCACTGAACTCAGCTTGTGGTAACTTACCACTAGCAATAATGTTTTGTGCAAGCTGAAATACACCACGTTGCTTACTCTTAACAGCCAGTATTCCTCTAGCCTCAAATAAACCACCTCTAACAATGATAATCATAATCAATAGTGCAAGTGCTAGCAAGATATTAAGCACTATCAACCACAAACTACTTTTTCTAAAGAATTGCATAACAAAAAAATACTAGATACACAAAAATATTCTATAAAAAAGCTTACTGTCGTGCAATCAGAAAACCAAAAGCCAAATAAACTAACATTCACGCTCAGTTATAATATTTACCAACTTAATTAAATATCTGTAATATGCATTGTGTGCAAAATTTACCACAGAGCAACTAGCCTTATTTTTATACACCTTAGCAATCTGTGTTGACTTATCTATTGCATCATATTTGCTAATATAAGAAAGTGCTTTACTAAAATCATCCTTTGTATCCATTCCACCACTAAAATAACACTTCCAAAAATATCTCTCTTCCTCGCAGCCCTCATTATAAGCTATAATTACTGGTAGTGTAATTTTTCTCTCAGTAAAATCTTTGCCAACAATTTTACCAATTTCATTACCACCCACATAATCTAGAATGTCATCTTTTATCTGAAATGCAACACCAGTGTTTAATCCAAATTCTTTAAACAACTTACAAGTCTCACTACTGCTACCAGCAACTACTGCTACTGCTTCACAAGCTGCAGCAAACAACACGGCAGTTTTTGCAGTTATAATATTAA
Organism: Candidatus Xenohaliotis californiensis; assembly: GCF_963930935.1. Classification (NCBI taxonomy): domain Bacteria; kingdom Pseudomonadati; phylum Pseudomonadota; class Alphaproteobacteria; order Rickettsiales; family Anaplasmataceae; genus Candidatus Xenohaliotis; species Candidatus Xenohaliotis californiensis. Next base: position 47,698 of record NZ_CAWVOK010000006.1, on the reverse strand, counting down.
AATAAGATTCACAACCCTTAACTAAATCACCTTCTGTAGAAAGCTGTAGTATTTCTCCTGACACTATCACAGATGATGCTTTAGATAAAATCTTAACAACATCAACATTGCCAGTAGCACTCATCCACCATAAAGAACGACTCAACAAATAGTCACCAGACAAAACACTAACTTTATTGCCCCATAATCTACACACAGCATCTTTGGATCTGCGCATAGAAGCATCATCTATTACATCATCATGCAACAAGGTTGCATTATGCAATGACTCTATAGCCACAGCTATTTTTATATAATTATCTCTGCTGCAACCACACATCCTGCCAACCAAACAAACAAACATAGCTCTAATGCGCTTACCCCCATCAACCATATAAGACACAGCCTTTTTAACAGCAAAAGGAGTATTCTCATCAAACACTTGAATCATTTTCTCAATCTCAGCAAGATCTGCCGATAAAAAGCTAAAATCATCTTTTTTGAAACATGGCTCTTTTAAGCCAGCCATTTTCTGCCTATGTTGTGTTACATGGTAATTATGGTATTATGTAGTTTATTAAATTTGTTAAAATAACTTAACAAAATAATTTGCATAAATAACATGGTATTATGATTAATTTTTCAAAATTTAGCAAACAAATTATAATAGCAAACTATATCTGTATAATTTTTATCCTAGGTTTAGTATTTATACATGGAATTAACATGGGAATTGACTTTACTGGTGGCATAACAATTGAGTTATCAAGCACAGATACAATAGAATTGTCACATATGAAACAAATAATGCCCAAAAATTTCAGTATTCAAAATATTACTGATGACAAGCATGTGCTTATACATCTAAAAGCACAACCAGATACTAATATAGACTTACTTATAAAAAATGTAAAACATAACCTAGAGAATACATATAACAATATATCATATCAACGTATTGAGTATGTTGGCCCAAGCATTGGAAGAGATTTAATGTTTTCTGGTATTGTGGCATTGTTTTGTGCAATGTTTGGAATGTTTATCTATCTTACCATAAGATTTAACCTGTACTTTGCAATTGGAGGCATACAGGCACTTTTTAACGACATAATCACAATTATTGGATTCTTCAGCATAAGCAACATAGAATTTGGTGCACCATCTATTGCAGCATTACTAACAATTATTGGATATTCTATAAATGATTCTGTAGTAATATTTGACAGAATAAGAGAAAATCTAAAAAAAAGACACAAAAATACTATGGAAATAATAAATGATAGTTTAAATTCAACACTAAAAAGAACAATGCTAACATCTCTAACCACTTTATTTGCAGTAGCAGTACTAATATTTTTTACCCATGGAACCATATCAAATTTCAGCTGGCCAATGTTTGTAGGAATTATTACAGGAACATTTTCATCTGTATTTATAGCACCATTAATCCCAATCAAATGCTCAATTAACAGCAAAAATACATTAAAAACTGACAATATAAACTAAAAATATAAGATATAAATATAAAAAATTTATTTAAATAGAATTGTACACAGTTAATAAAACAATAAAACAAAAAATTTTGCTAATTCTTTGTTTTCTACAGCCTCATGGCAAATAAAATCTTAAAAGAATCATCAATTAATTGATTCAGAATATTAAAATAATACATACTATGCTGCTAAACTTTATTGTTTAGACTGTCCAACAGAATATTGCTCACATATAAATATAAGAAATGTTTTCACTAATGCTATCAATTCTAATATTCTTTAGCTGATTGACCCATTTGCTTATATTTATTGTCAAAAAATGAGACTTACTAACTCACTGCTTATTGAGCCAGTGATTACTATAGTACTGTCAACAAAATTAACTATTTTATTATTAACCAATGCCTTAGTTAACTCTAGTTTGATTTCATTGAAGTTTGTTGTTTTTATAAAAACAGCTGTGGAAATAATACCTGATTGCTAAACTTTATGTATAATATCACTAACAGCTTGCACAATGATCTCTAATCAATCATTGTTGTTATATAAACATAGACAAAAATGGTCGGGATGGAGAGATTCGAACTCCCGGCCTCCTGGTCCCAAACCAGGCGCGCTACCAGACTGTGCCACATCCCGAATAAATCTAAATTATTATCACTATATACTATAGTGATGTCAACAAAGCATATTAACAAATATCAACTTAGACAAATTAACTTACTTGCAGCTGTAGTATAAACATATACATCTTAATAATTACTAACAATTGCTTGAACAAACATGTTATATTAAGCTAAACAAACACTATAGAATATCAAGATTGGAAAATATAAATTTACATAATATTTGTTGATGTGTGTCGATACAATTCCAAGGCATAAAGTAAAACTGCTAAACTGCTAATAATAGGTATAAAATGAAAAAATTTATAATATATTTTCTAGTTTGCTATAGTATTCAAGTCAATGCTCAGAATAATACTGCAAATCAAAAAAAAATATATATTACAACAGACATATGGCAACAAAACTCAACTAAAGTAGCACACTCAATATGCAAAGCAATCAACAGAGATCATGATAAAAACAATTTTATATGTGAAATAAGTCCAACCACTAAACCAGCTATGGACAATTGGTTAAAGCTTGTACAGTGTGATAGATATCAACAAAACACACAAGATCTAAACAGTATGCAAGCAATAATGCCACTTTATATAGAAAAATTAAGCATAATAACAAAAGGTAATAGTAAAAAAAATATAAGAAATATACTTATCAATCCAATTAAGATAGCAATAGATGATGACAGAGCAGTAGATGTAATAAAATTCATATCCAAGGCACTTGACATATCATCACAAATCTCCACAAAAAAAATAATGCCAGAAGAATATGCTGCATATCTATGCTCAGACAAAGTTGATGCAATTGCAACTATAACCAGCCATGCAAACCAAGATATACTCAACATTAGCAAAACATGCACTTTTACAATATCTAGCATCAATCAACCAACACTACAATCAATTGTGCAAAAAGATAATGCATATATAGCAACTACTATATCTGGCGGGATATATCCAGGATCGCCAAATGATATTGGAACACTGGGCATTGCCACAGTGCTAATGGGCAGCAAAGAATTATCAGAACAAGTTATCAATAATACAAAAGATAGCATTACAAAAAATTTACCACTTGTGTCAAAAAAACATTACACATATCTAGAAAAAAAAGTTCGAGACATAAAATGTCCAATATCACAACAAAACTAATGAACAATGAACACTAAAACATCTCAATATATATATGAAATACTTCAGTATACATTTAAAGATCATAAACTGTTAAACCATGCAATGCTTCACCCAAGTCATGCAATGTATAATGTTAGTGCAAAATTCAACTATGAAAAATTAGAACTTTTGGGTGATGCTGTATTATCGCTAGTTATAACACAACAACTATTAGAAAAATTTCCATTAGAAAATGAGGGAGACTTAGCCAAACGCAAAGCTTATCTAGTATCTGGAGACACTATTGCAGCAATAGCTAGACAAAAAAAACTAGGTAAGATAATTAGTATGTCGCCCACTGAGCAAGAAAATCATGGCCAAAATACTACGCATAATCTTGAAAATGCGCTTGAAGCAATAATAGGTGCAATATACATTGATGGTGGATTGCCAAAAGCCGAAAACATTGTAAAAAAACTTTGGCAACCATACATTATAAAAGATGCTATCCCACCACAGAACCCAAAATCAATATTGCAAGAAATTGCTCAAGCAAGCAAACAGGATTTAACATATGCCATTATAAAAACAGGTCCATCACATAAACCAATATTTACAGCCAGAGCTACCTTAAACATTAGTGCAGATGGTACTGCAAGCTCAAAACAAAAAGCAGAGGTTAAGGCTGCGCAAAATATTCTCTCACTAATTAATGAAACTATAACTAAATATAGCAAAAAATAACTACAACCTACAACTAGCTCCAACATAGCTCCAACTTACTACTTTACCATCTATAATAGTAAAAGTTGTGCTGCATTTTTCTTCATAAACACTAGAGTTGGTAAAAACATAACTAGCAGATGTAAAGATGCTCTTTTTTTTATTGGTTATATAAGTTAAATATCTTGCACCATTACTGCCATTATAACTTGAGTTAGGAGCACCCAAAGCTGATAATAAATCATCTTCAGGTTTACCTACCCACTGTGCTAAGCTAGCCTCATATCTGACAGTAGTGGCACAGCCAATGATTGTCAACATTACCAATAACATAATAATAATTTTGCTCATTTTCCCATCTAACTAAAAAACACTTAATACTAATAATTACTATCAAAAATTATAAAACACTAATATTTTTTACAATAAAAAACTAAAATAAAAAAATTCAAACCCATACTTTTTCATAGGATATTTTTACAAAAAAATCTACTGTTAGTTAACTTTTTTCATTTTTGAAAACTTAGCCTTATGTTATTACATGCAAAAATGAACACTTATTGCATGTCATTATTTTACAAGATGCATAATATTAGAATCTATGTAAATAAGATAATAGAATTTTTACTGCAATACTGCACATATTGTGCTAACTTAAATAACAGTACTTGGAATATTTACTTAATCTAATAATATTCCAATAATTATGGAGCACACCATGGGTAGCAATACAACTATTTTGCCAAAAACAAACAAGGGAGGGCAAGAAACAACAACAAAACAATCTAGTTTATATGATGTTCGTGCTGAACAATTACTACTTGGTGCATTATTATACAATAATGAGAATATAGATGGTGTTATGGAGTTAATTGAACCAAACCATTTTTATACAGAATTTCACCAAAGACTCTATTCTCAAATAACAGAAATGCATAATATGGGCTTAGAAATTAGTCCTATTTCTTTAAAACTATTCATTAAAAATGATGAGGCACATAAACAAAACCCAGATGCTGGAATTCAGCATTTAATAAGACTAGTGAATGAAAGCACAGCAACAATGCTTATAAATATAAAACAATTATCTCATTCTATAAAAAACCTTTTTCTTATGCGTAGTGTGGAAAGCACATGCAGAAAAGCCATTAGCAATATACAAGATGAAAATGATAGCAATAATATAATCAATCATATAGAAGATTTAGAGAAAAATCTGTTTGAACTTGGCTCTGGTAAAAGTGACACAATATACAAATCAACTGAGCTAATTAACAAATCAATAGAAAAAATCAAAATTAATGCAAACAAAAAACATTCAACAACTGGTCTCTCAACAGGATTTATAGATTTAGATAGTCTGCTTGATGGTTTGCATAATTCTGATCTTATTATTCTAGCTGCACGACCATCAATGGGCAAAACAGCATTAGCTATCAACATAGCAGTAAACATTGCCAATAAACTTAAGCAAAAGGCTCTAGATGACTCAAATAAAATAAAAGAGCATGTAGTATTTATATCATTAGAAATGTCAGCAGAACAGCTAATGACAAGAATATTGGCTATGCAAGCTGAGATTAATATACACTCTATCCGCAGAGGAACACTCACAGAAGAACAATTATTCACTATAGAACAGCTAGGTAAACAAAATATGAACCTACCACTAATAATTGATGATTCCTCAGCTATGAATATGTCAACACTTCGTGCAAGATTACGTAGGCTAAAAAGAAAAGAAAACATCACATGTGTATTTATAGACTACTTACAGCTACTAAAAAATAAATCTGATAACACTGCTAATAGAGCACAAGAGGTAGCAGAAATAACACAAAAACTTAAATCATTAGCCAAAGAACTTGATATGCCTGTAGTTGCATTATCACAACTCTCACGTGCTGTAGAGCTAAGAGATGACAAGCAGCCACAATTATCTGATTTAAGAGAATCTGGTAGCATTGAGCAAGATGCTGATATTGTAATGTTTCTGTACAGAGATGCTTATTATGAAGAACGTAAAAAACCTGAAGAAAGCAGTGCAAAATTCATGGAATGGCAAGAAAAAATGGAGTCTATAATGAACCAAGCAGATATTATCATAGCAAAGCATCGCAATGGTCCAATAGGATTTAGAAGGTTATTTTTTGATAGAAACACTACACTATTTCGTAACTACCAAAAAAATTAAGACTTATCATCATCATTATTCATCTTATCTGTTTTTTTATCATTTTTATCACTATTTGATAAATCCTTAGATGCTTCATTATTTGTAGCAGAGTAAGCTGAAAAAGCAGAAACTGACTCTACATTAGAATTATCTGATTTCTTATCTAACTCTTTTCCTGCCATAATTTTGTCTATATCAGCACCAGTTAATGTTTCATATTCTAACAATGCCTTAGCAATCTTATGTAAAATGTCCATATTTTTATCTAAAATATTAGATGCACAATTGTATGCATCATCAATCAACTTCTTAATCTCTTTTGAGAGCAAGTCAGATGTAGCATCAGAAATAGCAGTATTTTTATGTATTGATGAGTATTGATCTTTGCTCTCATCATCATAAAACAATGGCCCAACCACATCACTCATTCCCCATTTCATGACCATTGCCCTAGCCAATTGTGTTGCCTGCTGAATATCTGATGAAGCTCCACTTGTAACCTTCATACTGCCAAATATTTTTTCTTCTGCAACTCTACCACCCATAGCTACTGCCAAATCTGCCAACATTTTTTCTCTAGTTAGAGAAAGCCTATCATCAGTTGGTAAACGCATCACCAATCCCAATGCTCTACCACGTGGCATAATTGTGGCTTTATGTATAGGATCAGATGCAGGCATACTAGCTGCCACTATTGCATGGCCTGATTCATGATAAGCTGTTAAACGCTTCTCTTCTTCTTTCATAACCATAGAACGCCTTTCAGCGCCCATCATAACCTTATCTTTTGCATCTTCAAAGTCTTCCATGGTTACAACCTTTTTCCCTCTTCTAGCTGCTAAAATAGCAGCCTCATTACTTAAATTAAAAAGTTCTGCACCAGAAAAACCAGGAGTTGCTCTTGCCAAAATGGAAACATCAATATTTGGTGCTTTCTTTAATCTTTTCATATGTATATTTAATATATCTGCTCTGCCTTTAATATCAGGGGTTGGTATGTTAATGCGACGATCAAATCTACCTGGGCGCAACAATGCTGGATCAAGAACATCTGGCCTGTTAGTAGCAGCTATAATTATCACACCTTCATTAGCAATAAACCCATCCATCTCCACCAAGAGTTGATTAAGTGTCTGCTCACGCTCATCATTTCCACCACCAAGACCAATACCTCTGTGGCGACCAACAGCATCTATTTCATCTATAAAAATAATACATGGTGAGTGCTTCTTACCTTGCTCAAACATATCACGAACCCTGCTAGCACCAACCCCAACAAACATTTCAACAAAATCAGAGCCAGATATACTAAAAAAAGGCACATTAGCTTCACCAGCTATAGATCTAGCAAGCAAAGTTTTTCCAGTACCAGGAGAGCCAACCAACAAACATCCTTTGGGAATTTTACAACCTAAATTAATAAATTTCTGTGGATTTTTTAAGAAATCCACAATCTCCATAAGCTCCTCTTTTGCCTCTTCAATTCCTGCAACATCTTCAAAAGTAACCTTACCTTGAGTATTCATAAACAATTTAGCTTTGGACTTACCAAACCCTAATGCCTTATTACCCCCAGATTGCATTTGCCTAATAAACAAAAACCAAATCAATGCAAAAAATAATATAGGTAGCCAAGATAATAGTATGTTAAATAAAGTACCTAAAAAAGAATCTGTTGATGCAACCTCAAATCTAACATTGTTATCATTCATTTTGCTTATCATGCTTTCAGAAGGAATAACAGTAGAGTAAAAACGTGCACCATCTCTATATAAACCACTAATTTCTCTGCCACGCAATACAACACTCTCAACACGTGCATCATCAACTGCCTTTAAAAACTCCGAAAATGCTATTCTTCTGGCACCTGCACCACCTATAGACTCAATCTGCCCATAGCTAAGTGCAAGAATTAACAATATAGCTAACCAAATAAACAGTTTATGCATCTTTTTCATTGTCTACTAACCACAAGAACCTCAACTTAACATTCCATTATTAAATAATACTTAAATCACACATAAACATTATCAGAGTAACAACTCAGGCATCATAATTATACTATTTTAGTATTCTAAAATAAAAACTCAACCAATTTACATAAAAAAATCCATATATCATATAACAAAGTTAAGAAATATTAGTACACAAATATAATCTATTCAATACAGCAATCAATTAAAAAATATTTTGTAATTTTCTCATTTTTGATTTTTTAAATTAATTGACAGCCCTCAATGCCAGACATTGTCTATTTAGCAAAAGATCCTGCTTCTCTATAATGAATAGTTGAATTTCTTCTCAAAAAAATGAAAACATTGACATGTGTGCTATAATTAAACCAATTATATTATATAATTGTCATCAATCATGGGTGATAAAATTTTTCTTTGTGAAATGAACTTCAATATCAACTTTCTGATGTTGAGAATCAAATATAAGCCAATTTATTATTCATTTCTAGTGGATTTTTTGTAATTTAAAATAATTAAATAAAAAACAATTATTTAACATCCATAAAATTTAACTACATTATATTAAAAATTAGTACATAAAAAATTAACTAAAAATAAATAAAATATAACTGATGTAAATAAAAATTTAGGTAAATCTTATGAGTAAACTTAAATTAGCCAATAATACAACCATCTCTGAAAAAGATTTATGTATTGCACACTACCAGTTATTTGAACTGATGGTACATTTCCTAACACAACATCCCAATAAAATGGCAGTACTTAGAGAAGCAATTGTAAATGGTGCAATGCAAAAATTACCAAAAAATACAATTAGTTTTATGCAAAAAAAACATATGCTAGATAAAAACAATGTACCATCAGTACAAATATGTAACATATGCGAATCTTATTTAAATAAAGATGGTTCATTTAAGAAAACATTTTTAAATTAATGAAGCTTAATGTATGCTAGGTGTATTGTACTAAAATCAATAGTTATGCTAACTGTTTCAATATATGAACTGTTATTAGTAGCATTTTTGCTGCTAGTTCTTGGTGGTAAAAATGAAATAAAAGATATTATAAACATATGTGCAAATTTATATCATCAAATAACTGGATTTAAAAAAAGCATTACTGCTTTAATATATGATATAATGGAAGGATCAAGTATTGATATAATACACCAAGAAAACACAAAAAATAGCAGCACAATAAATAAAAACAATAAGCCTTTAGGATAGCATAATAAGGCTACCAGGTTTGCATTTCTCCTAAAATCAGCATCCCCTGCACTGGTAGTCTTATTATACTATTTACTCACCATCATGGTGATGTTTCTTATGATGCTTATGTTTTTTCTTATGTTTGTGTTTTTCCTCTTTTTGCTCCTCTGTATGCTCATCAACTTCTTGATCAGAGTCTTGCTTACCACTATCCTGATAAATAGCATCTTGAGTATCATTATTACCAAATTCATAATGATCTTCTTCATCAGTATCTGCCACTTCAGTGCTATCAGAGTTGTTCTCATTATTAGATGATGTTGATGAATCAGATCCTGGCGGCAATGCCGATGGTGCATCTGTGGAATCACTATCTGAGTCACTGTCTTCATCATTAGAGTTCAGTTCATATGGCTCTTGTGCAGGAACAAAAGTTGGTTTCATAAGCTTTTTCTTAAAAAAATGCTCTTTATAATAAATAATTTTTTTAGATTTAATTGGTGAGGTGGATTCAATAAGCAGTATCTGTTCATCCCTAGGCAACATAATTACTTCTTGAGGCAGTAACAATGCACGCTGTGCTTCAGAAACGTGCACAGATCTAGAAGCAGGATTTAAATCTAGATATTTTGGTCTGTTTACTGATTCCTGCTCAACTGTTTTATTGCCAACCAACTGTGAGATTAAATTAGCAGTCTCAACATTGTTAGCTGCAAATGTAATACGATATGTTGAATTTGAAAGAAAAGAGTTCATGCCAGATTCTTCATATATACCTTTCAGTTGCTCAGTATCTTGAATAATCAAAAACAAACGTACACGATAACCACGAAAATATGCAATTCCTGTTTTAAATTGCTCCATTTTTCCCAAAGTTGGAAACTCATCCATCATAAATAATACACCATACACATCATCTTTAGTTGGTAGGCGACGACATAAAAACTCAGTTGCCTGTTGATAAAAGACCTGCATCAAAGGACGTAGTCTCGACAAATTATCTGGAGTTAGTCCAACATATACAGTAGTTTTCTTTTTTTTGAATTCCATAATGTTAAAATCACTAGTTGCAGTTGTTGTGTCAATCAGTGGATTGGCCCATAACTCCAAGGAAGAGTTCATTGTAGAAACCACACCAGAACGCTCCTTGTCTGCCTTTTGCAGAAATGCTGCTATGTTCATATATGCAACTGGATGTATCTTTTTCCCTATTGTATCCAACACAACTGCCAAATTGTAGGTAACATCATCACTGCGCATTGTTCTAACCACTTCACCAAAAGACTTAATCTTATCAGGAACTGCAAGCAGGTAAAGCACAACACCTAAAAATAAGCTTCTAGCTTCATTCACCCAAAAATCCTGTTCAGGCATAAGCAGATTAGCTATTTTTTGCACATCATCAACCATCTGACCAGGTTTTGAACTAACCCAGTCTATTGGATTATAGCAATGACTCATACCTTCGGGATCAGCAGGATTCCAGCAATACACAGCATGACCCTGAGACTTACGCCAACCACTTGTTAATTCATAATTTTCTAATTTAATGTCATGCACAAATACTGAATCATTCCAGAATAAAAGATTTGGAATAACAAAACCAACACCTTTACCAGATCCAGTAGGGGCAAACAATAAGGCATGTTGAAAACCATCAGCAATTAAGTATCCATGACTATCTTTGCCCAGCAAAATACCTTTCTTAGAACGCAAACCAGCCTTAACAATAGCACGCTCTCCTGCCCACTTAGCATCTCCATGCAATGCTTCTTTTTTCTTAAACGGTCTCCAAGACATTATCTTAGCTTTAAATGCCCATAAAAACACAAGTGTAAAAACAAATGGTGCAATCAGTGCAATAAGCATATTAGTTCTTGTAGAATCTGAGTATTGCTTGCCATATTTCAACCAATGTGCAATGTAATTTAGCATAGTTGGCACAAGATTGGCTGGAAAATTATGCAAATTAGGACGTATAGCACTAAAATTCAGCTTTGCTGGACCCCATTGCAACAATATAAAGATTACTGCAGAAAAATAAAAGCATATCTCTATCAGCACAAAACCAATTAATAAAAAGACTATAATGTTTCTAATGTTCCTCATAAGCCACAAATATTTTTATTAAACATAAGCATTTATAATTTTGTAGATATTTTTAGCATATTTATCAAGTAATAAGTTCAACCTATGTATCATTAGGATGACTTACGTAAATTTTTTGTCAAACATATTTCTGTAATGCAACGTTTCCCACCAGCAATACGCTTAAGCTGTATGATTACATCAACAACATTTAATATATATCCCTTAATCTGATCAGATGGTATACCAAGACCAGCTTGCATAACCATCAATTTCATCTGCTCAACTGCCATTTTTGGTGTGTCAGCATGTAAAGTGGAAATTGACCCTGGATGACCAGTGTTAATTGCACGCAAAAAACTAAATGCCTCTGCACCACGCAACTCTCCAACTATTATTCTATCAGGTCGTAAACGCAAGCAGGCTTCTATCAATTCTTGTGTTGTAACATCTGCCACTCCTTGACCACCTTTAGATGCTAAAAGATGCACACGATTATCATGATCTGGCAAAACAACCTCACGCGCATCCTCAACAGTTATTAAACGCTCACTAGCAGGCACTGAGCGCAAAGCAGCATTAGTAAAAGTTGTTTTACCGCTAGAAGTACCACCACTAATTATAATATTTTTCTTTGTTAAAACTGCCGCAGTTAAAAAATCTTTTATGCGCTTATTCTTTAATAGCTGCTCTAATTTTGGAATAACAGTATCAACTGCACTATCAATTACTACATCATCAAACATGCCTAAACGTTCATAATCATCAAGAGTAAAACTAACAGTTGATGGTTTTCTTATTGCTGCAACAATCTTTCCAGCCTCACAAGCTGGTGGCAAAACAAATTGTATACGATAACCATTAGGTAAACTTGCTGAAAGCAAAGGTTTTTCCTCACTAACTTTCTGCTCAGTAGATTGAGCAACTAATTTTGCCAAACCACGCATATGTTTCATATCAATCACTGGAACTGAAATCATTCTAGTTTTACCTTTGTTCTCCACCCAAACCTCACCAGGTTTATTAATCAGCACCTCATTAACCCCATCTTCATTAAAAAATGGTTGTAGTGGCTCTAAGTAAGTCTCTAGTGCTGCATAATTAATCATTTAATTTACTTTATTCAAATTAGCAATACTTCTTGAGAATATTATGTCCTGGTTAACAAATATCTTAAGTTTAGTGCCCTGATCAATTTTAATAATAGGCTTAGTAGAAACACCTCTTTTTACAGCATCTGTTAAAGCTTTTGATATTTGCTGAGAAGAATCTTTAATAGCAGAATCAATAGGCTGGGCTAAAATAGAAACTTTACCATCTTGATCTTGAGTAGTGGCAACTTTATCATTACCAGCAATTTTCTGTGCTAATGCTGCTGTTGAAATTGTTATAGAACTAACTAACAAAGCATTTCTTATTGCTTCTATAATCTTAAAATCAACTTCCCCACTGGCACCATTTCTACCAAGATTGTCAATAGCTTTAGCATCAGTTATTAAATCTATTCCATCACTACGCATTACTCTTGTCCAAGCTATATCCAATCTTGTGCGTGCATTGTCACCACTAGCGGCATAATTACCTATAACTCTTGATCCTCTTGGTATTAATACATTATTACCACCCTCAGAATAAACATCTCGACTTACAACAGCACGAACAGTACCTTGCAGATCAGTATTAATTGCTGTCTCTAACACGATATCAACAACCTTACCCTGAGCAACCATAGTTTCTCTACGACCATAAGCAGTAGCCATTATTTGACCTGCACTAGTTTGAGCTGGTGGAATGCTATCATTAACAGAAATTTGTTTATCTGCAGCAATACTATCAACTAATCCTTTGGCACCAGATAAAGGATTAGATGGGTCAAAACCACCAGGAAAAGCGTTATTGGCAATTGCACCAGAAGCGCTTCCAACACCAGATCCAGATCCAGCGCCAAAAACAATCATATTTGAATTACGTCCATTATCACCACTATTACCACTATCACCACCAATGTCTAAACCTGGCGGAATTAATGGTTTATTGCTGGGGCTAGAAGGAATAACAACTGGTGGTGCCAATGGAGCAACAATAGGTTCTGGCTCCACAGGCAATGAGGGCACATCTAAATTGCCAACATCTAATGGCTGTACAGGTTCTGGCACAGGAACAGATGGAATAACCAATGGTGGTGGCGTTACAGATTTTTCTGATATATCTAACTTTGGAAGACTGTCTATACCAGCATACTGCTCAGCACCAACTGCATCAACAACATTATTTATGATACGATCACTTTCTGGAATGCCTACCTCTGCTGACTTGCCAACAACAATATTTTTATCAGATGTGCTATCCACTCTTTCTTCAGTACTTTTATCCTCTTTAAACAAAAACCATAGAGCAAACACTGCAGAAAGAAGCATTAATATAATTAACATCTTTCTTTTTGAAGTTAGTACAATACTAGGAGCATTGTCAACATATTCATCTTCATCATCTACAATATGTTTTTTATCTTTATCATCTACATTATCTTTAAATTTTTTATCTTTATTGTGGTCATTGTCAGCCATAAAACACCTAGTTATCATTAAAAATTTCTACTACCTTATTCTTTTTTTCTAATCGCAACTTATGAAACACGCCATTTAAAACAAAATAATTCTTATAAATGCTAGTCTGCAATAGATTGCTAGCATTATGCTCATTAATTTCATATATTACAGGTGGATATTGCACTTGTACAAATCTCACATATGTCATTGATCCATCATCAAAAATTTCTAGTGGTGCTATAGATTTATCACCAATAAAACTATATTTATTGTTAATAGTTGATGCAGCTTTACTATCAACCTTATTATGTGGTTGAGTAATCATTGTTGGTAATTTATTATGTGTCTCAACGTTAGTATTAAAAACTTTTTTAGAACTATATGATAAATTATTATAATTATCATCAGGTGGATAAAAAAACTTAACCACATAAATCAAGTCTTTGTCCATTAAGCCATCTAGATCGTCTGGATCTTTAGCAATTAAATCAAACTCATAAGTTCTTTTATTAGTAATAACTGTCATATTAGTATAAATATCTTTCTCATATGGCTGTATAAAAAGCCTTGAACCTACTGGTTCAATATGCCAGTCACTGCTGTTGCCAAGTGAAACTGATCGTACTATCTCACCTTTACCAAAATCTATATGTGCATGATGATCATAATGCAGTGTGAGCCTAAAGACTTCATATTCATTATAAACAAACACTTTAATTCTACTATCCACTGCTATTGGCCTATCTGCAAAAGCCAACCCAGCAAACAACAGCAGGAAAGCCATTGATAATAATTTATTGTTCAAATTCATCTGTTACCCTATAAGATGTTACTAAAAAACCAAGAGGATTAACGTACCGCTGCTCTCTTGTCAAAGATTCATCATCATAGATAAAATTCACAAGAGCAACTTTACCATAAACCTTTCTTCTTTCTCCCTCAGGCTCTATAGCAAAACGTATCTGTACTGATGATTCTGATAAATATTGTATAGATCTAATTTTTAGCACAGCATTATCAGTATTTAAATAATTATGCATTTCATCATCTGAGCTAGCCAAAGATAAAAATTTTCTATACACAGTACCATTAGAAAGCAAACGCACCACAGTATACCAATTATATGCATAGCTATTTCGATCAAATAGCTCTCTAGCATTTATATACTTAACCAAAAAATAATCATTAACTGCCTTATTGGCAGAAAAACGCTTAACACCAGAAGTATCGATAAGCGTGGCAACACCAGTTTTTTTCTCAACTTCAATTACAAAAGGTTCAATAACATGAGCAGAATTAATATACATCACAACTAACACAGCTACAGCAATACCTATGAGGCAAGCTGTAAGAAGAATTAAAAGTATATTACGCTGGGTTACAGCAACATGATATCTATCATCATACCAATTACCATGAATTTCTTTATTACCTTTGGTGTTTTTATCATTAACTAATCCTTCATCAGTATCTGACTTAACATCATTTGCATTCTTTACAAGCTTTTGTTTTACTGCACCTGCAGCATTTTTACCCTGTTTTCTGAACTTGTCTAAAATTTGACTTATTTGCATAACAACAGAAAACAGTATGCCATGAAAACCATTGGATTATATTTTATAAAAATTTGAATTACAATTAATTTATCACAAAATATTAAAATTAACTTAACATATACGCTAATACAGTAAAAAAAACTATTATTAAAACTCTTAATAATCTAAAAATAGAAAAAATACTAAAAATTTTCATAATCATAAAATAATTTTTTAATTATTAAGCATTATTAACATACAATAAAAATCTACATAACTATATAAAAATAGACTACTAGTTATTGAAGAGACAATTGCTGCTAAATTATTACAGCATAGGCTTTGGTTGCTTTAGCAGTAACATTGTATTTATACATAAGTAAATTCTATGCATCAATTTTCATATTTTTCAAAAAATATCAGCTTACTAGTAAAATAGAATCATTATTGTAAATTTTTACATAAATAAAACATGCTAATAAGTTAATTAAATCCACATCTAATAGTGGACCACCTTCTGTGCTCTGTAGTGAGCAATTCTAACTACTGTTTATCACAAATTTTCATAGCATTAAATCTTGAATCATTGTTTAATACAACAGATACTAGTATGATTCTGACTTTCTCAAAATGCTTAATCAATCTGAATTTTGCTAAAATATATAACTTTTTTATCAAATTTTTTAACTTCTGACACTTCTTCATAAAATCTATAGAACTTATCAAGCTATAGAGACAGCTCAGAAGAACTAAAACTATCAACCCAATGCTAAAATATTTGAAAATTATTATAATAAAACTTATTTCATGTCACTATTATTAGCTTTAGTGCTAACTACACTCAATTTTTTTTGCATTGGCAATACATTCATTGTAACAGAGCCCCTTAAGCCTTTTTTTGCTAAACTGTCAGATAAATCTAACCTTTCCCAAGAATATCCACCATCAAGATCAGGATCCAAGCCAAAATGACCATTCATAGCTGTACGCCCATAAATTGGTTTTAATAGCCCCAAATAATCAACTATACCTTGTGGATCTAATGGTACAAGATTTTTTATCTCTTCTATAATCTTTTTATTTAACATTGCAGAGGCGCCAAAGGTCTCAATATCAAAATAAACTGGCTCACTTATCCCAATAGCATAACCCAAACGTACACCACATGATCTTACCAATCCAGCTGCAACAATATTTTTTGCTATATATCTAGCCATATAGGCTCCAGATCTATCAAGCTTAGATGGATCCTTGCCAGAAAAGGCACCACCACCATTGTAATAGCATGAGCCATAGGTATCAACAGCAGTTTTTCTACCAGTCAATCCACAATCAGCTATAGGCCCACCAACAATAAAGCTTTGCGATGGATTAATTATTACACTATTATCAGAAATATTAAAATTAGATGGAAAGGAGCTTAGTATATATGGCAATAACATATTTCTAAGTTCATTTAACTCAACTCCCTCAGGATGCTGCATGGAAAGCAAAGCACTATTAACGCCAATTGGATTGCCATTTTTATATTTAACAACTACCTGACTTTTACCATCTGGCCCAAGAGTAAAAGGTATGCTTTTGGTTTTTGAAGCACACATAACATTATTAATAATAGACTTAGCAAAATATATAGCTGATGGCATGTAACATGCAGTTTCATTAGTTGCAAAACCAAAAACCAAGCACTGATCACCAGCACCTGTAATCTTATGGCCAGCTAAATCATTACCAACACTATTAGATATTTCACTAGATTGTGAGTTTATTAAAATAGATATTTTGATTAAATCAGGATTAAGCAAATTTTTTGAATAACCAAGTCTTCTTAAAGTATTGCGTGCTATAGTATCTATCTCAGCATTGCTCAATACATTTTTATCATTAACCTCACCAGCAATAATTAATGTATTATTAGAGATCAAACACTCAATAGCAGTACGTATATAACAATCTTTTAATAAATATGCATCAAGCAAGGCATCAGAAACTTGATCTGCAATCTTATCTGGATGCCCACTAGCAACATATTCACTAATTCTATAATTAATTTTCTCACTAAAAAACATAAATTCAAGAGGATATGCACCCACCTCTAAAATAATTATTTAAATTTTATCAATTACTACTACAAAAGTCTACAGTATTTTTTAACAAACATACAATATGATCTAATTTAGAGAACAACACACCTAGATTACTGTGGGAAAAATAAGCAAAAAATATATAAGTATTACAATTTCCATACTTACAACTGCCATATTATCTGTATTCATTACACTATCATTTACCAAAAACACGCCAGAACAAAAAACTGCAACTAATATCAAACCTATAGTGCAAACAAAAACATTTTATGCCACTATGCATAATACTGAGATAATTATTACTGGAACCTCACAATCAAGTGAAAACATTGAAATTAAGGCACGAGTCTCTGGAGTTGTCCAAGATATAAAACCAGTAGAAGGAAAAAATGTACAAACAAATACCATTTTACTTACTATTGGAGATAATGGTCTAGAACAAATTGTTAAAGATGCAGAAGTTACATTAGAACAAAAAGAATTTGAATACTCTATTGCATCAAAATTACTACAAAATAATAATACATCAAAAGCATCTTACCTACAGGCAAAAAGCATCCTAGAATCTGCTAGATCACATTTAGAGCTATCACGAATAAATGCTGCAAATAATATAGTTAAAGCACCATTTCAGGGTACAGTAGGAAAAATTTATGTCAACCATGGTGATTTTGTTATGATCAACACAATCTTGGCAACAATAACTAACAATAACCTAGAATTTGCTGGATATGCATCAGAAAAAGAATTGCTGGAAATACAAGTTGGCGCAGAAACCACAGTAAAACCAATATATGGAAAAAGCTTGCCTTGTGTAGTGAAATTTATTAATCCTAAGCCAATGCCAAACTCAACATCACACTTAGTAGAAGTGCTGTGCAAACCAGATAACAGCCAGCAAGCACTATTTGGTCAACTTGCCAATCTAGTAATTAATACCGGTAAAGCAAAATATATTTCTATACCATTCTCTGCACTGTTTCTAGATGATTCTGGCAATCCCAGCATCAAAATTATTGAAGAAAATTTAATAAAAGAAATTGATATAAACATTGCAAATTATGAAAATAATGGCAATGTTACAATAAAAGCACCTAATGATAAGCTAGAGGTTATCGTTTATGGACAATCACAAGTAAAATCTGGTGATAAATTTTCCTAGTATTAGTATTAACTACATTAATATAATATAAGTAAAAAATAAAACTAAAAATAAAGATTATAAAATAAAAGTAATATATCAATAAAATGAAAAATAGTAAAAGTTAATTAATAACTTAATTATTTCCCTAAGCTATCGTAAATACATATCCATAGTCATATACCATTAATATTTATTAGTGATACTTAATAAATAAATTCTTTCTAACAAAATTTCTAATGTTTGTAGCATATTGGCTTTCAATTTTTAACAATTACTAATATATTTATTAATTAAACTATAAAAATACTAATTAAATTTAATAAATAAACAATTTAACAATATTATAAAATACTACTCTAGGTTTATTGATTATAAAAAAATCAATTTAATATCACTAAAAACTATATTATGTCACTTTTGAACATAAAAATTTTCACTAATACAATCATTCTCCAAGTTGCCAAATTTATTAACAAACCAACAGAAAAATACACTATGCCATGAATATTAGTGCTTCTATTGCAAACTGAAAAATTCCATAAAGTAAAAAGCTCTTGCTATAATACAAAACATTTATTAATTAGAAATAAGACACACTCCTCTACATGCCCAGCAGTTAATTCTTGCAAAAAAATTGGCTCTTCAAACAAGAATTGCTATTAAAACCAATTACAACCACAATACTTTTGCAGTTAGTTCTAATTTCAAAAACCCACCAACTAAAAATTTGAAATGTAGCATCCTAGCTATTAAAACCTGCAACATTAATGGCAAATATTTGTTGGATAGCATTTCCTGCAATTCTTTTTAACTAAAACCATTACACTGGCTGGTTGCTCATAAATAATTAAAACCTTGATGCTTGCCTCAATAAAAAATCCATTAATATGAAGGAATATTACTAATCATGGCCAGTTTAATTGAAGATAAATTTTTCACAGCAACTTGCTAATTGCTCTTAAATCATTAATGTAGTAAACTTTTATTAAAAATAATATAATCTTAGGATTGATATTAAATCATTTTGCATAATTTTATACTAAAATTAACAATATTTATTCCAATTTTATTTTTAATTAAAAAAAAATCATACTATGAGCTATGGTAAAAAAATAGCTAACATAACACTTGAAGGTATTGATGGAGCTGGTAAAACCTATTTAGCAAACAGCTTAAGAAAAATAAATACAAAAAATTTAAATACATAAAATTTCCTGGTGCATCTAATGCAGTAGGAAAATTTATCCATATGCTAACCAAAAATGGTGAGATTGACCAACACTTTGCCCTCTTACTAAATCTGTATGATAACTACCTATTTTTTTCTTCTGAATATGACTGCTTAGCCAAAGGTTATATCTTTGATCGATCAATATTATCAGCAATTCCATATCAAATATTATCACCAATTACTAACAATGAATACACTAAATGTATTAATGGAAAGCTGAGTATACCTTTTTCCAAAGAGATAATTAATGAAAATAATATCTATTCACAAGTCTGTGCTAAACTGCAAAAAACACTAGAAAAATACATAAAAGAACCACAATACAGAAAATCAATAAGAAGATATAAATTGAATGATATTCTAGCTTTTTACTTAAAATGGTGCAAAATACCAGCCTTGAAGAAAAGCACTAAATCTCAAAAGAACATACTAATTATCTTAATGAAACATCATAAAAACTTCAATCCAATCAAAAATGATTATTATGATAACCTGCCAAAAAAACAAGTAGATAAATTACTCAGCTCCTACAATAATATAAAATCTTTTTGTGCAAAAATTAATTACACTAAGCCAATATATATCAAGCAAATCTAAACAATATATTAAAAATTATCAACTCTCTATCCTAGTCATAAATTTAAATTACTGATGGAACTTTTAGATCTGTCAATGTATTTGCATAGCTAAAAGCCCTAACAACAATATCTACCACATTTGATAGCAAGCTATCTATAGTGATCATTGTAAAGAGGGTAAACAAGGATAAACAAATAGTCCAAAGCTTATCCTAGTCAAAATATAACCCAAAACCCATCATCTTAATTGGCTTAAAAAAATGCTCATACTACCATTATAAAAATTCATATCAAAACTCTGTTATTGCTTCAGAAAAATAACATTTTAAATTCCAAAAAATAATGTGACTTGCTTCCATCAATAAATATTTTGTATTATCAATTAAGAAATCTTGTAAAACACTCCCTGCTGCATCAATCCACTTAGTACAGCTCATCAGTAGCATTTCATTTCAATGATGCAACATTCTATACTACATTATGTAATTAAAATATTTTCAATCACACCAATATAAATTGCATTAAATCAATTTATCTTGTTCATCAATATATTTTATGCTAGTTACTAACAAAATAAATTAAGAATAACAATAATGGTCAATAGCCTAATAATAGATAGTGCATGCACAGATGAAATAAGAATTGCTAGAATTAGAAACAATGAAATAGAAAGCATTGAACACGAAGATGCTAACAACAAATCTCTAAAGGGGAATATATATCTTGGCATTGTATCTAGGGTTGAAGCTTCACTACAAGCTGCATTTGTCAACTATGGTCACAAAAAACATGGTTTTATTCCTTTTACCAATATACATTCAGATTATCATTCAAAAAACAATAAGATAAAAAAAACAAACTCCAGTAGTAGTCAAAAAAAAAATCTATGCATTAAGCCTGGGCAAACAATATTAGTACAAGTTGTCAAAGATGAAAGAGGATCTAAAGGTGTTACTTTAAACTCATACATATATCTAGCTGGTCAATATCTAATTTTTATGCCTAATATGCAAAATCACAGCTCTATTTCAAGCAAAGTGGAGAGTTCATTAGAACGACTTAGACTTAAAATAATTCTTGAAGAAATGAAAATCACTAAAAAATCATCATTAATTATTAAAGCTAAAGCTGAAGGAAAGAATAGCCAAGAAATTCTTGCAAACTACAAATATTTAGCAAAACTATGGAATGAAATCAAAAAAAAGGCAGCAAAATCTACTGGTCCATGCTTTATACAAGCAGAGGATGATATTATCAAACGCACACTGCGTGATATAGATGAAAATAATATAGATGAAATCATTATAGATGGATGTAAGACATACAATACTATTAAACAAATGTGCAAAAAAGCACTACCCAACACCTACAAAAAAATTAAACTACATAAAAAATCAATACCTATATTTGAATATTATAATATTGAGTCACAAATATTAAAAATGTGTAACAACAAAGTACTATTAAACTCTGGTGGCTATATAGTAATCAACAAAACAGAAGCATTAACTGCAATTGATGTCAATTCAGGTAAAATGACCTGTGAACGTAATCTAAACAAAACAGCCTTAAAAACAAATCTTGAAGCTGCCAAAGAAATAGCAAAACAGCTATCCATACGAAATCTCTCTGGCCTTATAATTATTGATTTTATTGACATGCCAGCAACCAGCATGCGCACCCAAATAGAAAAGCTGCTTATTGAAGAAACTAAAAATGATAAAGCAAAAATCCAAATTGGAAACATAAATACTGATTTTGGAGTGTTGATAATGTCTAGACAAAAAATTAATTCTGGCATAATGGAGTCATTACTTGCTACTTGTGACAAATGTGATGGTAGTGGTCAAATACGTAATGTATCATCAATAATGCTATCCATAATAAGATCAATAAAAGCAAAAGTGCATAAACTTAACAACAAAAATATCAGCATAGTAACTGTTAGCACTTCTAATGAAATAATTTTACACATACTCAATAAGCATCATGGCAATATTACCCAACTAGAGTCTGACTTTAATATCATTATCAAATTTATCACAAATCATTCTGTATATAATAAAGATTTCCAAATAGATATTACTCTAGCAACTACAAAACAAAATGAAAATAACTAAAGACCATCAAATCCAAAATCAGAGAAAGATTCTTTAATTTTTTCTACTGCATCACCTGCATTGTTGTGTATATTACGTTTCAATGCATCCATCTTGCTTCCCACAACACTATGCATTAAATGTTGATTTAAGGAAAACATTATATCCCCAAAAGAAGCTTTGATACTTACTCCATCTGCACCACCTATATGACGCAAATTAATATCTGGAACTGCAACACTTAAAACTTCTTCATCTATCATTGCTAAATAAACATTAGCCTTCATATCTTTAATTAACAAATCATCTATCACCACAGAATAATTACTTTTATCTTTCACTTGATTTGATAATACCTCAGGATTTTTATCTTTAGACTTATCTTTAATAACAGAAATTGCTCTGGTTATGTTAGAATATTTTGCATGCTGTTCATAGTTAACTATTGGATCAATAATCTCTATTGATTTAAAATGAACTTTTTTATTTAATAATTCTTTGCTATTTATTTTAAATGACAATCTATTAAGTGACATAAGTGTATTATAATGATAGTCATTGCCACCAGCAACATTATAAATCTTCAGCCCCTTAACAACTCCAGTGCCATTCAAAACAGATATTTTAACACTTGAACATTTTGCCTTAAGTCCAAACAAACTCTCAGAATGTTTATTTATTAGACTGCTCACCATCAAGCTAGGTGAAACAATCAACAATAAAAAAGCCATTACAACAATAGCCGCAATAGTCAAAAACAACAATCTCATTACATTATGCATTAAATAAACCAAGACTCTATTTTTATGCAAATAGTATTGCTATGCAACACAAAGGTCAATATCACAATTCAATGCAAACTAATATGCAAACTAATACAATCACCTTATTTTCAGCAACTTTATACAAAATAATAACAAGACAAAATATAGCTAATTTATATATAAACACCTATATGTTGCATAATAGACACAAAATAATAATTACAAATTTTATATTATCAACTTAAGTAATCAAAATAGTGCAATTAAATACAACCATCTTGATTAGAATTATTAACAATCAACTTAGCAACTATTGCTATATAGTAAAAATATCAATATCATATGCAAAATATTTACTGAATTGTACTCAATGTCTAACAAAGCTTTAGGAAAGGGATTGTCAGCCCTGATGGGTGATACAAACCTCAACAACATAACAACAAAAATGACGGATGAGCACAGATTTATTCCTATACACATAATACATGCTAACAATCTACAACCTAGAAAAACATTCAAAGAAGATGATCTAAAAGACTTGGCTCAATCTATTAAAAAAGATGGTATTTTACAACCACTTATAGTTAGAAAATCAATGGATAATTCATATGAAATAATTACTGGTGAACGAAGATGGCGTGCAGCAATAATGGCAGAAGTTGATCAAGTGCCAGTTATAATAAGAGATTTGGATGATCATGCAGCACTAAGAGTTGCCATAATAGAAAATGTTCAACGTCAAGATCTTAGCGTAATTGAAGAAGCAGAAGGCTATGAAAGACTAGCATCAGAATTTGGATATACACAAGAACAAATTGCAGAAGCATTAAGCAAAAGCAGAAGTCACATTAGCAACCTGCTGCGACTACTAACACTGCCAAAAAGTATAATAGAGCTAGTAAAAAATGATATATTATCTTTTGGTCATGCCAGAGCTCTAATCAATGCTCAAAATATTGAAAAGCTTGCACATACTATTGTCTCTAAAAAGTTAAATGTGCGTCAAACAGAACAATTAGTAAAAAACACGGATAAAAGTCACAATAACACTTTAGATAAAAATCAAAACAGTGAAAAAACAGCAGTAAAAAAAACACAAAATGACACAAAATTTGCTAACACAATACAGTCATTAAAAAAATCATTGCCAAATGCAGATCTTGCAACTATTAGCATAGACCTAACAGAACTAATGAATGAAAGTAGTCTACTGCTAAATAGTGGATCACTATATAGCATACCAACATCATGGTTAAAAATTATCCATAAAGCAGAAAATATAATACACAATATGTATGTATCAAATATACTGGGTGGATATTCTGGTGAACTCACTGAACACATAGGATGTATCCTTAAAACAGTGTTGAACATGTGTATACAATGCAATGGTAACAACGTGATATCTGAACAAGTCACATTAGAAATTGCAATAAGTAAATTCCATGAAATTATCAAAAATAATTCAGGCAGTAAATTAATAGTAGATAATATCTATTCTGACATTAAGCATATAAATGATATTATTAACAACTATAGCAAATCCAAAATAAAAGAGGCACAAACACAATATTGCAGGATTGAGCAAATTAATACAAAATACGTTATTAATAAAACATGTAGCATTGCAGCACTTGCCTTAAATCAGGCAAGAATATATTGTGAGATGGTGATACAAAATAACACAATCAACTCCAGTGATAGTCAAAATTTTGAGCATACTACATAACTGATGTCAAATACTGTATGCAATAAGCCTCATTGATAATTAAGGTTCTGATTATAAAATCAGGCAAAAATATAAAACAACATATGCTTCCATCAAACTGGAGGATACCCTGTTAATTTATTGCAAACAACTTGTAGCTTCTTATTTTCAACTTCTACAATATGATTAGGTGCAATGCCATTTAACTGAAAATCACCATAAGATACTCGCAACAATTTTTTAACACTGCAACCAAGTAAATTAAATACTTTGCGTATTTCACGATTCTTTCCTTCAAGCAATTTGCAAACAACAGTTCCTAACTTACCATCTTTGCTTTTAATATAAATTTTATGTGCCTTGTGAATAACACCATCTATTTTTACTCCCAGCTCAAAAGACTTTAGATTGTTGAGGCATGAGCCATAAGATAAAATTTTGTATACTCGAAGCACTCCATTGTTTGGCAAAGACATATAGTGTGCAAACAAAGGATTGTTTGTTAGCAACAACAGCCCTTCACTGTTATAATCCAATCTGCCAATAGCAACTGTATGTGGCATATCTGATGGCAAATGATCAAAAACCACTGAACGGCCAAATGGGTCATTTTTGCTAACCAATACTCCTCTTGGCTTATGATAAAGCCAAAGCCTTGTCTTTATTGGTGAATGATTGATCAAATTATCACAAACCAATACTTTATTAAACTGATCAATAAAATAAACCTCATCAACATTGGTTCTAGCCCCATCCACAGTTACCATGCCAGCTGCAATGAGTCTTTCTGCCTCTCTACGAGAACAATAACCAGATCTTGATATAAACTTAGCCAACCTTAATTTCATTATGCATCTCTAAATCTATTAAATAGACTAATGTATTTTAGTGTATTAAATTTCAACTTATGATAATTTTAATTGTATATCTTAAACTATATAAAAAACAATTACATCAATGTTAAAATAAAATCTATATTTTGGCATACAAACCAATTTATTAAAAAAATAAATATCACATACTTATCTAACTTCAACTTAGAAACATGCAACATTCAACAATTAAAATATTAGCTACAGTGTGCAAACTCTGCTAAAATATGCTAAATATAAAATACTATTATATTTATTTTACCATTAAAAATTTTTATTTAATAATTAAATATTTTTTTATTTAAAAAATAAACATTAAGTATAGCTTAATACAAAATAACTCTCATGTAGCATAAATATTATTATCATAAAATTTTTAGTACACCTAACTTGATCAAATTGCCTAATAAGAAATATAATTAGCAAATAATAGCTTTACTGTATAGGTTAGCAATGAATAAAACCAGATATCCAGAAATAAGTGCAAATCCAAATTTTAGTGAAATTGAAAAAGACATTCTTCATTACTGGAAGACAAACAACACATTTAAGCAATCAATTAAAAATCGCAACAATTCAAAAGAATTTGTATTCTATGATGGGCCACCTTTTGCAAATGGCATGCCACACTATGGTCATCTGCTTACTGGTTTTGCTAAAGATAGTATAGCACGCTTCAGAACAATGACAGGTGCAAAAGTTGAAAGATGCTTTGGCTGGGATTGCCATGGCCTCCCTGCTGAAATGGGCGCTGAAAAAGAGCTTAATATATCTGGGAAAAAAGCAATTAAAGACTTTGGTGTTGATAAATTCAATAAACACTGTGAAAAGTCTGTAATGCAATTCTCATCAAGTTGGCGTATTTACATTGACAGACAAGCACGCTGGGTAGATTTTGACAATGATTACAAAACAATGGACAAAAACTTCATGGAATCTGTGATATGGGGATTTAAAGAACTCTATAAAAAAGGATTAGTGTACAAAAGTGTTAAAGTTATGCCATATAGTTGGGCATGCGAGACTCCTCTGTCAAATTTTGAAACACGTATGGACAACTCTTATAGACAAAAAACCAGCAAAGCAGTAACGCTTGCTTTTCAGGCCATAGGTTCAATAAATGCATTAGCAAATATACCTCACGAAAATATTTATTTTATTGCCTGGACTACCACGCCATGGACATTACCTAGCAATATGGCACTAGCAATTAATAAGAAAACAATATATACAGCAATAAGAAACAATAATTCACTATATATATGTGCATTATCACAAGCAAAAAGAATTACAAAAATAATGAGCAAAAACATTGGGAATTCAAATGTAATTGATGTGAAATTCAATGGTGAAAGCCTAATAGGAAAAAAATATACTCCTTTATTTAACTATTTCTCAAATACTGCTAATGCCTTTCAGGTATTACAAGCTGATTTTGTTACTGATGTTGATGGTACAGGAATAGTGCATTGTGCACCTGGGTTTGGAGAAGATGATTTCAATCTATGTAACATGCATAAAATACCAACAAT
The DNA here is from genome assembly GCF_963930935.1 of Candidatus Xenohaliotis californiensis. Taxonomy (NCBI): domain Bacteria; kingdom Pseudomonadati; phylum Pseudomonadota; class Alphaproteobacteria; order Rickettsiales; family Anaplasmataceae; genus Candidatus Xenohaliotis; species Candidatus Xenohaliotis californiensis. Next base: position 20,215 of record NZ_CAWVOK010000006.1, on the reverse strand, counting down.
ATGCCCAGTTGATGATTCTGGCAGATTTACAACACAAGTTGCTAATTATGCAAATAGACATGTATTTGAAACTAATGATGATATAATCATAGCATTGAAAAATAAAAACCTATGGATTGCAACTGAGCAATACTTACATCAATATCCTCACTGTTGGCGCACAGATACGCCACTTATATACAAAGCACTACCATCTTGGTATGTAAAAGTCTCTAGCATAAAAGATAGAATGGTAGAGTTAAATAAAAACATAAACTGGATACCAAAACACATAAAAAATGGTCAGTTTGGTAAATGGATACAAAATGCACATGATTGGTCTATATCAAGACAACGCTTCTGGGGTACGCCAATACCAATATGGGAATCAACTGATCCAAAATTCCCTAGAATAGATGTTTATGGATCAATTGCTGAAATGGAGCAAGATTTTAATGTCAAAATAGATAACTTACACAAGCCATTTATAGATACCTTAACCAGAAAAAATCCAGATGATCCAACTGGTAAATCATTAATGCATAGAGTTGAAGATGTTTTTGACTGCTGGTTTGAATCTGGTTCTATGCCATATGCTCAAAAACATTATCCTTTTGAAAATAAAGACTGGTTTGAAAAAAATTTTCCTGCAGACTTTATCACAGAATATGTAGCACAAACTAGAGGCTGGTTCTATACATTAATGGCATTATCCACAGCCATTTTTGATAACATTCCATTTAAAAATTGCATATGTCATGGAGTAGTGCTAGACCAAACTGGACAAAAACTCTCCAAACGCCTAAATAATTATACTGATCCACTGGAAAGTATGAATAAATATGGCTCAGATGCATTAAGATTTCTTATGCTATCCTCTCCTGTTATGCAAGGAGGTAATTTACTGTTAGATAAAGATGGTGGAATGATTCGAAATGTACTACGCCTCACAATTAAACCAATATGGAATGCTTATTACTTCTTTGCTGTATATGCCAATGCAGATAAAATCACACCAACATTTGATATAAATCCACAACAATCTAGTCAAGAGCAAAATAAAATGGATCTTTATATATTAGGCAAGTGTCGTAAATCAGTACAAATCATTAAAACATCATTAATGGATTACAACACTGTAAAAGCATGTGAAGAGCTTAATAAATTCTTTGATATATTAAATAACTGGTATATAAGAAGAAATAAAAAAAGATTTTGGAAAAAACAAAATGATGCAAACAAACAAACAGCATATAACACTCTGTTCTCCATAATAACAATCATGTGTCGTGTGGCTGCACCTGTGCTTCCAATACTCAGTGAATTCATATACAAAAATCTTATGAATAAGTCAGTTCATTTAACAGATTTTCCTGACCATGAAACAATATTAACAGGATCTAACACAGAATTAAAAAACTTAATCAATGCAATGGATGAAGCAAGAGATGTATGCACTGCAGCACTAGCAATGCGCAATGAATACAACATAAGAATACGCCAGCCACTAAGAAAATTAATCTATATAATTGGCAAAGATACTAAAACATTTTTAAACAACATCTATCTACAAGACATTATATGTGATGAGGTAAACGTTAAAGAATTCAACATATCAAACAATCTTGACACATTAGCACAGCACAATCTTAAACCTATTTTCTCTAAAATAGCACAACGCATACCAGAAAAAGTAAAAGATATAGTAAATAGTATCAAGAAAAGACAATGGCAGCTAGCAGATAATGGATTGAATATTGCTGACATTACTCTATTAAGTGATGAGTATGAATTAACACTAGAGCCACTCAATACAAATGCAAAAGCATTGCCAAATAACATGGCAATGGTATCCCTAGAAACAGAAATTGACAATAGCTTACTAATAGAAGGAATTGCAAGAGATCTCGTACGACTTATACAAGAAAGTCGTAAACAAATGGGTTTTGAAATTACTGACATGATTAGAATAACTATAAATGCTAAAGATGAAAAAATAAGCAAAACCTGTCAACAATGGAGTAGTTATATTAAAGAACAAACCCTTGGAAGTAGTTTATCAATAACCACAAAAACCAAAGAATTGGAGCTAAAGTATAAAATGCTGAATGAAACAATTGGAATACAATTAGAAAAAGATGTTTAATGATTTTATGTCTGTGGCCATTGAAATTGCGCAAAAAGCTATAGAAAAATTAGAGATGCCAATTGGAGCTGTGATTGTGCATAACAATAAGATAATTGCAGAAGCACACAATGCAAACTCCAATAACCCATTAGCACATGCTGAAATAATAGCAATAGAAAAAGCATTGCAAGCCTTGCAAAAAAGGAATTTGTCTGATTGTGATATATACGTAACACTTGAACCATGCCCAATGTGTTACTATGCAATCTCTCTGGTAAAAATGCGGGGAATCTATTTTGGCACAAGTGCAAAAACAAACAATACAACCATAACTCATAATCACACACCAATGATCTATAGTGATATATCTGCAACAAAATGTGCCAAACTACTAACTAATTTTTTCCAACAAAAAAGAGGAAATAATGATTCATAACATAACTATTGCTTACTGCCAATCATTGGGCAAAACAGTACTATCATTGATTAAGAAACAACAAAAATGATTGTCAAAATAATAATAAGTATATACAATAATATATCTTATGGTACTATCATGTTGTAATAATACATACAACATACTTATAAATTTGAATAGTGCCTCACTTAATCTTATGTTAATCTTTATCAATATAGATTAGAGTTAAAATTTAATGAGGTTTGTGAATGTTACTACGCACAGAGCCAGCTTTAATAATGCCCAGAGCCATAGCAATGTGGCTTGTAGAAAATACAGCGCTAACTTTTGAGCAAATAGCTAATTTCTGCAAACTGCAAATAAGTGAAGTAAAGGCTATGGCTGATGATGAAGAAAAATTAGTTGCCATTGATCCAATTAGAACTGGACAAATATCACAAGAAACAATTGACTTATGCACCAAAGATCCAAACAGACCATTAGAACTTATTGCAAATAAGGAAATTATCAAGAAAAACAAACAAAAAAGAAAATATATTCCTATACTAAGACGGCAAGATAAACCTAATGCAATATCATGGATCTTAAAAAACTGCCCTGAAATGGATGATAACCATATAATAAAACTTATTGGCACTACTAAAAACACTATTGAAGCAATACGCAACAAAACACATTGGAACATGGACAACATAAAACCACAGCACCCAGCAGTGCTAGGATTATGTGCACATGAAGATTTTGAGCAAATCATTGCCAAAGTGAAAGTTGCTGTTGAGAAGAATAGAAGAATAGAAGAGCTAAATGTTGCAAAAAATAACCATAATCTCAATTTAGGAATCAAAAACTTGGAGAATAGATAAAATTACCTAAATCTTCTGAAATGGGAAATTCTGACTGTTCAGACCATGCAATTGCCTCATTTATAACTGCACTAATATCATCTTCTATGTCATCAACAACACTCTGTCCACCTAATCTTTCAACTATATGCTTCTCTAAAACATTAATGGGATCTTTTTCCTTATACTGAGACAGTTCTTCTTTAGCTCTATATAGTGCAGGATCTGACATGGAATGGCCTTTGTATCTATAAGTCCTAGCTTCTATAAGCATAGGTCTTTGAGTATGTTGGCATTCTACTGATGCCTCTTTTACTGCCTCTCTAAATGCCCAAACATCCATACCATCTACAACAACACCTTTAATGCCAAAGCTCTCACCACGTTTATAAAGCTCATGACTATTCACTGAAGCTCTTTCCATGCGTGTTCCCATGGCATAAACGTTATTTTCTACAATATATACTACTGGCAATCCCCAAAGAGCAGCCATGTTAAAAGATTCATAAACTTGCCCTTGATTTAAAGCACCATCGCCAAATAAACAATAACACAAGGCATTATCACCTTTATATTTATGAGCAAATGCCATACCAGTACCTAAAGAAACTTGTGAACCAACTATACCATGTCCACCATAAAAACCTTTATCTGGACAAAACATATGCATTGAACCACCTCTACCTTTAGATATACCACCAACTTTTCCCATAAGCTCTGCAATAATAAATTTTGGCTCTACACCCAAAGCTAAAAGCAACCCATGACACCTGTAGCTAGTTATAACAACATCTTTCTCATTTTTCACGCTACATAATCCAACTGCTACAGCTTCTTGCCCTATATACAAATGACAAAAACCATTTATCTTTTGCATAGTATACAACTTCCCTATAGCTTCTTCTGCCCTACGCAAAAGAAGCATTTTTTTGTATAGTGACAACAACAGGGAATCATCAACTTTTTTCATAACTAAGTCACTCACATCTAGCAAAAGTAAAAAATATTATATATTTTTTAATAAAATTTATCAAATACAGCATATTTAAACACACAGATTGCAAAAAACAAAAATCTTACAAAAATGAAAAAATGCTCTAGCTTAAAAAATGATATATTGTCAATTATTAAATTTTTGCATTAAATTATATTAAACCATGGAGTACACCACTAGCTTTAACTCCAATAATAAATTGTTGTATTTAAATATTTTTATTCACTATTATTTTGATACAAATTATTTTACCCAGCCTCTACTACAGCAACCAATCTAAGATCTGCTAACTTAGAATCCAAGATCTTCTCCTGTAGCAATCCACTAAATAGACTCTGAAGGCAATCCATAAACAAACATACATATAATAATTTAATGCTAAAAACACTCTTTCGTGCACCAAGTTGACAATAATGCTATCTGTTAAGCATTCTTTTAATTTATGAACCACTCATTTCTAATTATTATAAAATTAATAATTAATAAAATTATTATAAGACAGATGACAGATATCAACCTCTTTACTTATTACAAAAAAGCAAGCTCTATTTTCAAGATAAAATCTGTAGTAAATAACATGTTCTAAATATAACAAAGAGATATAATTCTTGCAGCATTAAGGACAAACATCACAATCACCTAAGACAAGCAATAAAACAAAAATCTGCACAAAAAATAGTAAGCATATATTTAATAAATTAATTAATATTTAAATAAAATACTGCAATATAGTGCAATAAATTAACAATAAGTGTGTCCTATAATGCAACAATATGAATACCCTACAAATAACTTATATCAAAGATTGTCTTATAAACAAATGTATGCTGCTCAGGGTAGTATAAAATAAAGTTATTAACTATACCGATGGATATCTATATACCAATAGTGTCCCTGATAAAAATTATGTAGCTCATATAATTATTGATGATCAATATTGTGCATACAAGTCAGTTTCTCTCTGCTTAAACAAATAGCTGAACTCAAAAAAACAAAAAATAAAGAAATACAAGATACAATCATTGCCCAAATAAAAAAAGGAGAGATGGAAGATATATATAGTTTACTAATAGGTAAGAAACCAGATAAACATATATCTTTATTGAAACTAATGAAAGCATCATTATGTTCTGGAACTAACATCCAAGAAACATCAAATGATACAGATGACTATGAAAGTGTTGTAATAAAAAATTATAATACTCTTAGTGTAGAAGGTGAGCAAGATATTGCATTGCTAATACATTTATTAAAACATCATGGTAATGCTTTAGTAGAATATAATAAAGATAGTCAATCTTATAACATAAAAATTAGAAAGGATGCACTAAATAAAACACTCATAACTAAAGTTATGTATAACATGACAAATATGCTTGAAGAAAAACGTGTAGTTCTTGATCAATATTATAAAACTACTGGTAGTGTTGCTGATAAGATTGCTGTTGGAGTTGCAATAGGTACAGGGGGTGGCTAAGTGCTGGAATAGCAATCTTAATGGCTATATCTATGTTAAGCATAAGTATTCCTACAATTGCAGCAATTTGTACTGCAGGTTTAATGTTTACTGTAGGGACTGTTGCTGGTATTGCTATTGCTTCAAATACAAATAATGCTAAACAATATGTTAAAAATATAAAAGATAGTGAAAAAAATGTAGAAGACAATGTAAAAAGCTTATTCAATAAACAATTGCAGTCAAAAGAAAAAGAGAATGAGCCAAAGGAATTAGATGATCTGGAAGAAGATCATGGCATGCCAATATCAGATGATCTTGAAGAAGAAGAACATAGACCAGACATAGGTCACGTGCCATTAATAGATAATTTGCAGAATTCTTATTCTAGCAACAACCAGCAAGCAGAAACATCTAAACAGCAAACTTCTCAAACAAAAACTTCTAAGGCAGAGAAAGATGCTGATAAAAAAGCACAATATAACTATCCTAACCCTATGCTTTCCAAGGCTTTAACAAGTAATCTTAGAGAAAATGAAATAGATCAAAATATAAAATATTAATCAATTTTGTATAATTGTGCCTTTCCTTTTTAGCTTATATAATAAATATTATGACAACTATATTCAGTATACTAAAATAAGATTATGCCAACTGCATATAATACAAGTATTAATGTTGGTTTATCTACAATCTAGCCCAGTTCCCACACAACCATCTACAAAAAACTCAATGTTATAAGCATTGATTTAATGGTAACTTTCTTGATAGGATAAACAATCCAGTGAATTGTATAAAATAACACAATGCAAACATTTAAAAGAACTGCGACAGATGCTATAAGCATATGGTGGTGGACAGTTGACAAAATAACATTGTTGACAATTCTATTCCTAATGTTAGTAGGTATATTCATGACAAGCAGTGCTAGTCTATTCATGGCTGAACGAATGAACACTGGTAGTATTTACTTTGTAACACGTCATGTCACATTCCTTAGTGCTGCATTTGCTGTGGCAATTGGACTATCTTTTGCTAACCAAACCATTGTAAGAAGACTTGCCATAATTGGATTTCTTCTTTCTACTATACTTTTAATACTAACACCTTTCTTTGGTGTTGAGGTAAAAGGAGCAAAACGCTGGTTAAGAATTCTTGGTTTTTCCTTACAACCATCTGAATTCATAAAGCCATTTCTTGCCATAACAAATGCATGGATATTGTCAATAAATGCTAGTGGCAGCATTGCTCTGCTGACATCAGCAGCAATATGCTTGCCATCCATTGCATTGATAATAATACAACCAGATATTGGAATGTCTGTAATAATTATCAGTATATGGGTAACTCAAATATTTATACTTGGCATAAGAACTAAACTAATGATAGCATGTTTTGCATTTTTATTAGTATGTGGATTGCTAATATATGTAAGTTTCGACCATGCTAGGCAAAGAATAAAGAGCTTTATCTCGCCAATAAGTACTGCAAACTATCAAATAAAAAAATCATTAGAATCATTTCAACATGGGGGAATGTTTGGCGTAGGACCAGCTGAAGGAAAAATTAAAATCCACTTACCAGATGCACATACTGATTTTATATTTGCTGTTATAGCAGAAGAACTAGGTTCAATTTTTTGTATAGTAATTATTACTATGTTTTTCATTCTCATATACCGTTTTTATCAAAACATTAAATCAAAAAATGATCTCTTTGTTATACTTGCAGCCGGTGGATTAATTGAACAATTTGCATTACATGTATTTATCAACATAGGTGCAAATATACGCATATTACCAGCCAAAGGAATGACACTGCCTTTTATGAGCTATGGTGGATCATCTGCACTATCAACAGGATTAACACTTGGTATGTTGTTAGCACTTGGCAGAAAAAAATTTAATATAAAAGATTTAAAAATATTATAAATATTCTCACAAAAGTGGTATAATATTAACTATAATTATAATCTCCTCAAAAAAGCTTACATGCTTCAAGCAAGAAATTCTGTAGATACTATAAAATCCTTTTATTTGTTTTTCTTTATAAAAATATATTATAATAGTTAATATATTTAGATAAAAGTTAACATAATGAATCTTAAAAACTTTTTAAAAAACCTCCTTACAATCTTGATTATACTCTTGGTTAAAAAAGGTATAAAAGGTATAAGATATGCAAGACTGTTCAAAAATGGAGAAATAACTGCCTTGTCTCAACAAGTGTCAAAAAAAATATAGCCCAATGACTTACTTCTATCACTAAATGTTTTGTATTAATTAATGGAAATTTCTTGCTTCACAGATTCATCTTAGATTTTTTACAATTGAATCAAAGATTTTGATGGAGTATTTCATACTGGGTGATAAATTTTAAATCTGTTGCAAATAATGCTTATGCTTTTGCATAAGATCTAGCTCATTTCTATCTATTTATGCAATTTGTATTTGATTGAAGTTGTAGAAAACTTTACAAATCATTGTTGCATTTTTTAAAATTAGCTCCCAATTTAATCCAACTTGCATGTTTTTAATGCTAGTATCGCAAATAAAACATTATCAGTAAATAGGAACTCCTAATTCATTATTATGATAGTTGGTGTAAAGTTTATATTTTTTACCATTTCCAAAGCAGTGTGTGGCTTTGTCCATGATTGCCCAGTATCACATTAAAAATATTATAAAACTTGTATTAATTCAATATAAATCAATTTTTTCAAAAAAAATGTATTTGTTTTAAAATATCTAGTAGTGAAAATTGACTTATTTGTACTACTATACTATTATAGTAGTACAATATTAATACAATAAAATACATGGAAGATAATTACTATAATAATAGTTTGCATAATTTGTGTTCTGCTATGCTGCTTTTAGAGACAAAAAATGAAATGTGTAGTTTTTTACGTGATTTATGTACCCCTAAAGAGCTTTCTGCTATTGCAGAAAGATGGAGAGTATGTAAATTACTAGGGCATGATAACTTATCTTATAGAGAAATTAGCCATATTACAGGAGCTAGTTTAACTACTATTAGTAGAGTAGCTAGATTTTTGAAAGATGAGCCGTATCATGGATATCTCACATTATTAAACAAATTAAAAAAAATTAAAAAAGAATAGGCAGTGAACACTATAATACCAGAACGTATAGCACAAAAAATCAACAATGATAATATCAAAACATATAAAAAAACTGGAGCATTATATATTCCAAGTGTTCTAAATAAAAAAGAAATAGAATGCCTTGAAAAAGGCATAGAGCTAAACTTGCAAAATCTTAGCCATATGTCAAAAACTGCAAGTTCAAAATTTGATACAGGTATTTTTATTGAAGATTTTTGTACATGGCAAAATAATCCATATTATAAGCAAATAATTTTTTCTTCACCTTTGGCTGCTATTGCTAGATTATTGATGCAGAGTAGACAAGTTAGACTATACCATGATCATATGGTTGTAAAAGAGCCATATACTCAAAAAGTTACCCCATGGCATCAAGATTTACCATATTATAATATAAATGGTATGCAACATTGTAGTTTTTGGATTCCAGTGGATCCTGTTTCCCATGAATCAATCTTAGAGTTTGTATCAGGGTCACATTTGGGCCCATGGTATGTACCATGTACTTTTAAAGATAATGAAGCTAAATGGTTTCCCAGAGGAAGCTTACTTGAAATGCCATCAGACAGTGAAATAAGACTGCATAATAAAATACTAGGGTGGGAAATGAATCCTGGTGATGTTGTTGTGTTTAACATGTTAACTGTACATGGAAGTCAAGGGGTGTTAAAAAATCAGCGCCGAAGAGTTCTGTCTTTACGTTTTATAGGGGATGATGTAAGATTTGCACCTCGTAAATGGAAAACCTCCCCTAATTTTCCAGGGATTAATCAAAGATTGAAAATTGGCTCTCCCATGGAGGATAATTTGTTTCCATTATTATTGCCAGTTTAATATTAGTATAGGTGAAAAGTGAAAAAAATAATTGTTATTTTGTTATTGTGCATACCTGCTTTAAATGGCATTATGGCGGCAGAAAATATGAAAAAAGTATATATTAGTCAAATTATACAGCATCCAGCACTTGATGTTACTGTAAGGGGCATAATAGATGGATTAAGAGAGAATGGCTATATAAAAAATAAAAATGTAGATATTAGAATAGAATCAGCACAAGCAAATGCTGCACTTGCATCTCAAATTGCTGCAAAATTTGTAAACAGCAAGCCAGATGTAGTTGTCGGTGTTGGCACTGTAACAGCACAAAGTTTTTTGAGGTATGTTTATAAAAATAAGGCTAAACTTGTATTTAGCTCTATTACAGATCCAGTGCAAGCTGGTTTTGTTGATTCTTTATTAGAAACTAACTACAGTGTGTCTGGTGTATCAAATTTTATTGAGCTTAAGCCTCAATTAGAACTGTTTCAAAAAATTCAACCAAATCTCAAAACCTTGGGAGTATTATATAATCCTGGTGAGTCTAACTCATTAAGTATAAATAAACATCTTGAAAGTATATGTCCAAAATTTGGTATAAAATTAATACTGCAATCTGCAAATAAAACTGCAGACATTCCTCAGGCAGCCACTAAATTAGCTAATGCTGTAGATGCTATTTTTGTTGGCAATGACAATACAGCACTTGCTGCCTTACAAAGCATAATTGCTATAGCCAATAGAGTAAAGATTCCTGTTTATGTGAGTGATACAGATTCTGTAGAAGCTGGCGCTTTAGCTGCACTTGGGCCAAATCAATATCAGGTTGGGCTGCAAACTGGTAGCATAGTTGCTCATATTTTAAATGGCAAAGAAACTAATGCTATTCCAATAAAATTTGTTAATAAAACAGAGCTGTATTTAAATAATAATGCTGCAGCAATTTTGGACATTAAATTTCCTGATAAAATATTAAATCAGGCATCAAAAATTATTAAATAATGGTGAAATAATGACATTAGATGAAATGACAATGAGTCTTGAAATAGGTCTTGTTTATGGCATTGTTGCAATTGGTATATATATTACATTTCGTATTATTGATTTTCCAGATTTAACTTGCGATGGTAGTTTTGTTTTAGGTGCTGCTGTTTCTAGTATTCTTGCTAAGAATAATTATAATCCATGGTTTGCAATTGTAGCAGCTTTAAGCACTGGTTGTGTTGCTGGTATTGCAACAGGGTTATTATATACCCATCTAAAGATAAGCAACTTGCTGTCAGGAATATTAGTGAGTTTTATGCTTTATTCTGTGAATTTACATATTATGAATGGAGTTCCTAATATTTCTCTTAACATTTCTCAAACAATTTTTTCTCAAGCATTAGCAGTAACTATACTATCTGCTATTGTTGTTGTTGTGTGTCTATTAATAGGTTATTTATTTATTACAGACTTTGGGCTTGCATTGTATAGCATTGGACAAAATAAAAAACTTGCACAGTACAATGGTATTAATATTAAGAAAATGACAATTATAGCACTAGCATTAAGCAATGGTTTTATTGCATTAGGAGGAGCGTTATTTAGTCAAAATCAAGGTTTTGCAGATATTGGCAGTGGTATTGGAACAATTATTGTAGGCCTTGCATCTATAGTAATTGGCGAAAAAATACTACAATATAGAAATATTGCTGTAAAAATAATAAGCTGTGTAATTGGTTCTGTTATATACAGAGCACTAATTGGATTTGCTTTACACAGCAATGTATTGGGTCTACAAACATTTGATTTAAATTTAATTACTGGTGTACTAATTATAGTAGTTATGTGTATTCCAAGGAGGAAATATGTTATCTCTTAAAAATATTAGCATTACCTTAGGAAAATCAACTAAGTTAGAACATAAGGTTTTGAATAATTTATCGCTAAATGTTAAAACTGGAGAGTTTGTTACCATTATGGGTGGAAATGGCGCTGGAAAATCAACTTTATTTAATGTAATATCTGGTTTTTTGAAACCTGATTCTGGCTCAGTTACAATTAATGGGTGCAATATGACAAGCCTGTCTCAGATAAAAAAATCATCTCTAGTTTCAAAAGTTATGCAAGACTCAAGAGCTGGAACAATAGAAAACATGAGTATTTTTGAGAATATGACCTTTGCCTTAAAACGAGGTAAAAAAAGAGGTTTTAAACCTTTTTTTAATAGCTCAAATAAAAAATTTTTTCAAGAAAAACTACAGATGTTAAATATGGATTTAGAATATTTTATAGATAAATTAGTTTGTAACTTATCTGGTGGGCAGAGACAAGCAATTAGTCTTATTATGAGCACACTTGCTGACTTTAAGGTGTTGCTGCTTGATGAAATCACATCAGCATTAGACCCCAAAAGTAGTGAGATTGTTATGCAGTTAGTAGCAAAGATCCTTAGAGAAAAACACTGTGCATGTATTATGATTACTCATAATTTAGATCATGCTATTAATTATGGTAATAGATTACTTTTTTTAAAAAATGGTACTTTTATTGCAGAATACGACTACTATGCTAAACAAAAACTGAATCATATAGAGTTATCTTCTATTTATTAAATAGTAGTGTTTGTAAATAATTTAGTTTATTTTGTATAAATTTATAATTAGCAAAGTTAGATAAATTGATGGTATTTTATATAAGTTATAAAAATATTTGTATTGTTTGAAATAGATAGCTTTGAATAGGAAAATCACTTGGCCTAAGAGTCCTGATGCAGCTACAATATATGCTAAACTTACTGATGGTTCTGTAAAAAAATCTACTACAAAAACTACAAATAGAATATTTTCTTTTGCCAAAGACAACACATAAGCAAACTAAAAGAAATATTGCTACAAGTGGCTTTGTGCACAAAAATACTGTAATTATAGACTCACAATATGCTATAGTTTTGCTATAATGCTATTTTAAGAAGCTGAGCATCTTGCAATAGTTAACAGCCAACAAAAGTCTTTCACAACTTTTCTACAGGTACGTGGATATTTTTCAAATCTAGTTGAATTTCAAGTAAAAAATCTACTTAAAGTTATATTTTACCTCTGATAAATATTGCATGAAAAATAATTATATCTTAGCAGCTTCTTAGAAAGCTTTGATATAGAGTGTGGTTAATGAATGGCTGAATCCTGTAACAGCTGAACTTTTTCATTGATAAGTTGCTGCACCAACTGTATTTTTTATTTACAAAATGTAATAATAATGAAATATTATAAATATCATTACCAACCATAACTGTTAATGAAGGCAGTGTTAAAAATTTGTCATAATATAAACAAAAAAGAATAAAAAATGTTCAATAATCTCATTACAAAAACGTTAATCTTTACTATATAATCAGTGATTTAAAATACAAATACTATTATTAATTACATAACATCCTCAAATCCATAAAGATATAGGTTAGATACTTTTTCTTCAATGAATATTTTCTGCGCTTGAATAAAAAAACTAAATTGAAACTAAATCCACAAACTCAGAAAGCACAACTAAACAAACTGAACAATCCAAGATTATACAGAATGAATTAGTGCTAAATACTATTAGGACTAATGAAAAACTGTCAATCCTCAGGCACAATCTTCCCATGAATTGTAAAAGGCCTAGAGCTGTATATGAGCAGCACAACTAATGCAATATATCCTACATATACAACAAAACCTCTTTCTCATAGCTAATAAAAAAGTTAATGATAAATAACATTATAAAAAGTATTTTTACAATTTAGAACTTCTCTATATATTAACTATATCAACATCTTTTTATTATAAAATAAATCTGTGTTTGTCTAATTCTATATAATTAGATATAAATATTAACTTTTTCTAAAATCAAACTAACTAAATCAAATTTGTATAACTAACACTTATAAAAAACACATATGCAAATGTATTTTGCTTTTACTCCATATTAAGTATTGTGTAATACTATCAATCTGGTCATCATGTGTGCCACATGGAAAAGACAATAACTCATCTAGCAAACATTCTGCCCAATCTACATTTTCTGGCAATAAAACCTGACCCATTTCAAATATAGCAAGACATTTCCTAAAACGATCCATTTTACCACCAACTGGGGTAATAGGAACAATATTTATATCATTTTTCAACTCCTGAATTAACTGCATCCCGCTGGATTTATTTTCTATTAATACTGTAACTGCACTCCATTTTTTAGCCAAAAACAACACTCTACTTTTTATACTTGGATAATCAAGTCTTTCTCTATAAACATCAAGCAAATAAAAACAACTATTACTCTCAATCCACACAGAGCACACACTAAAATCACCTTTATTATTAACTCCTGATGCAGTATCCCAACTTAAGACTACTCTACCCATTGGACAATCTATGACTTTATAATACTTAATCCAAAATTTTTTAAACAAACCATCATAGTTCATAATAGGATCTTGCTGGTATTGTGCTGCAAAATTATAACTCCCAACCTCTTGCCTAAGTTTATGCACCACTTCTGCATCTTGATAACTTTCATGCAATAATTCACCAGCTTTTCGTTTATAGATCTTACTATCAATTGCAATAGAACAATCTTTTTTACTCACCAAAGGCAGACTTAAACTCTCCCAACCACATTTTTTTAACAGCACACCACTTAAATCATTTTGATCTAAACGTTGCATAATCAATACAACCACACCTTTCTTCCTATTGTTAATCCTAGTCATAAATACTCTCTCAAACCAGTCAACAGTATTTTTTAAGACACCTGTGTTATGACAATGTGCTGGATTTATAGGGTCATCCAAAATCAAATAATCACCACCCTCACCTGTAATTGAGCCAAAAACTGAAGTTGTTATACGAAAACCATGTGAAGTAGTACGAAAATTAGACTTTTCATTCTGATCTTTAAGTAAAATTGCATCTGGAAAAATACCATGATACCAATTTGAGAGCATTATATATCTAGTGTTTAATGAATGTATAGTGCCAATCCTCTCAGAATAACTTGCTGATATAATACGATTTGCAGGATTAATGCCTAACAACCAAGCACTCCATGCAACATTTACACAAAGAGATTTAAGATAACGAGGTGGTATATTAATAATCAATCTTGAAAACTGTCCACTACTTAAAGCATTAAGATAATCTACTATAATATCTATATGCCAATTATCTAAATATTGCACCCCAGGATTAATAGTTTGGAATGACTTTATAATAAAACTCTTTAAATCACTACGCAACAGAGCATTTACAAAAATCTTACTATTAAAATTCCTAGTTTTCATTGCCTGCCATATCTAACATATTTTCCACACAATTCTTGCGGAAAGCAAAAATATCTGCAGCAATACTGCCTCTTACTAACCCACTGTCTGCTAAAGTATCTGTAGAGCAAGAAACAAAATCTACTTTCTTTATCTCATGGCTAATTAATGGATTGCCTATTTCCATTGCCAGCATATTGTCTAATGACAGCAACACATCCACTGCACCAAACACAAGAGCCTTAAATGATTCAAAATTTACAACATTATCAAAAAAATTAATAAATAATGCATGCTTCATACCAATGCCGCCAATAACATATTGCCATAAAGTTATTTTGCCAGTATTAATTGTAGCATATGGCATCAAATTCTTTTTTGTACCAAGTGGCATGTTAATTGTTCTAAGATTCAACTTTGTCTCAAATTCTTTAACTAAATAATCTTTCAATTCATCTAAATAATAAACCACTCACACACCCCATATTTAAATAGAAACACAACGAAACATATTATAAACTGCCACACTTTCATCTGGTGGCAACATAAGACGAGTTGAATAAAATTTATACAAATGCCCTACTAGTGCATACTGTAATGATGAGGGCACTTCACTTAATGAACTATAACCAGCAATATAAACAACTGTAAGTATTTCATCATTCATCAAATTAGATAAATAACCCTTTAAGTAATTAGTAGAATTAGTTATATCTAATGGTATTTGTAAACTCTGGATCTTATTTTCCTTATATTTCTTGGAAATGCTTTGTATGCTAATTATAGGTTGATATGGTAATCTAAATAAAGCTGAGTTTCTTCTATTAACACTAGCAGTAATAGTTTTTTTTACTATTGCCCTACCTGTGTATTGCTCTACGTAATCACAAATAGACAATAATGCCTCTGATAAATCTGCAATTTTATCAATATTTGGCTGACTATCTGCTACTATTCCTAACAACTTGGATATAATTGGCTCAGTCACCCATTTTTTTTTATCACTATCATTAATATTTTTATCAATAAACAACATATCACACCATATAAAAAATAGTATTATATACATCACGTACTATCTGTTTTGCCCCTGGTTGACTCTGACGTGCAGCAGCAAGACCAGTGCTACCCCCAATATCAACACCAAATGCAATATGAAACACTATTCGTACTATTTCTTTAAGCCATGCATCATCACCTAATTGTGCAACAATATTATTAGCAGCAGATTGCATGCTCAGCTTATACAAATCAGAAACTATAGTTCTTATTTCCTTTTCAAAGATTTCATTAAAAGATAAAATCTTACGATTTATCATACTGTCAATATCATTTTCAAAACGCCTCAATGCTTTTTCTAGCAATGAATCCAGCTTATTGACCACTTCAATCTCACTACTCATGATGAATCTACCCACACATTAAGCTAAACATGGCATTCATGGGCTCCAACTTACCATCTCTGGAATGAAATATATATACATCTATCTTGCTTGGAGAAAAAATAACATTAGTCATATATGGCAAACTAATCTTATCGTTGACATATGCACTAATAAATAAACCTTTAGAACGATCAAAGGCTGCACCACCAGTTATTTCAACACTATAAAGGCCTTTTGTTTTGGAATAAGCACTAACAGTTACTGAGCCAAAATTAGAAATTACATGACCAGCATCAGAAACTACTACATATATCCTAAAACCAGTATTCACAGCTACATTATTAGTACCACTTCCAGAAAAAGCATTATCTATTAATTTAAAGTTTTTATTAATAAAAACTTCTTTCTGACTTTGATGACTAAATAAATAATGTAGTTTCAAATTTGGAGTTATTTCATCAACCATAATATATACCATAAATGCCTATATCATAATTCTAAAAATGAATAACCCAATCAGTAAGCAATAATTAATTAAAGTAAACCAACTGCACTAAAACTGAAGACAATAATTAATTAAAGTAAACCAACTGCACTAAAACTGAAGAATTTATTACCACTAACTATTACATGATCAAGTACCTTGATCTCTAAAACTTGACACATCTTGACCAATGCCTTAGTTGACTCAATATCTTCTTTAGATGGATCTACTGACCCACTTGGATGGTTATGTGCAACAATTATACCAACAGCATTTAAAGATATAGCTTTCTTCAACACCTCACGATAATAAATCATCACTTTTGATACTGTTCCAGTATAATAATCCTCTGCAATCAACTTATTGCCACTTCCTAAAAGCATTACATAGAAACACTCAATATCTTTATTGCCAATAACAATTATCAGATAGTCCATTATCTGCCTCCAATTGTTAAAAACACTATATTTTTTTAAAGAACCACTAATAACACGTTTCACAATCTCAGCAACACAAATAATAGATGCCTGCACAACACTACTATAGCCACTAATCATTAAATCGTTAACTTCACTCTGAGTAAATAAATCACGTAATGATTTTTTATCTTTCAATAATTGTTTTGCTATTAGTTTTGTATCACGTCTTGGTAATGCATTGAACAACAACAATTCTAGCAATTCATAATCCTCCAATGCAATACCACCACTGTTAAGCAAACGATTACGTAAACGTTTACGATGACCAATATGCATACAAAATTATTGAATTTATATGTTGAATACTATAATACATTGTAAACAAAATTATTGCCATGCTAATTACTATATCTAATACACACTTAACACATGAGTACAAATTTTTTATATAACTCTATACTTAGAAACAAATTATCTGTAGCTATAATAACAAATTAATTACCTATGCTGATTTTTCTATTAATTTAACTAAAAAATGGTAAAACAATATTATGCCTATTTTTTTATCAATATTTAGGTTAGTACAGTAATATTAAATAGTGTCAAACTTTATGATTCTTAACGCCCTAAGCAAAATTGGCCATGGTGCACTCATATTATGCAGCATAGCTGGCAAAAAAACTTCATTCACCATAAAAAGCCTAAGATATTTACTAACACCACCATTTTATGTAAAAGAACTGTGGTTTGCTATTATAAACATTGGCTTCTACTCTATACCAGTTATAGGAATGACAGCAATATTTACTGGAGCAGTACTAGCTTTGCAAACATACTCAGGGTTTGCACGATTTCATGCAGAAAGCTCAATAGCAGCTGTGGTAACAATATCAATAACTCGAGAACTTGGACCTGTAATTGGTGGATTAATGGTTGCTGGCAGGGTGAGCTCTGCAATAGCTGCAGAAGTTGGAACAATGAAAGTTACAGAACAACTTGATGCATTAAGAACACTATCAACTAGTCCATATCGCTATTTATATGCACCACGTATAGCTGCAGGTATAATATCATTACCAATTCTAGTATTAATAACAAATATAATTGGTATATATGGAGGATACTTAGTTGCTACACACAAACTTGGTTTTAATGCTAGTTTATATATACAAAACAGCTTTAAATTTTTAGAAATAAGAGATGTTCTGCTGGGCATGGTAAAAGCTGTAATATTTGGCTTTATTATTACCACAATTGGCTGCTATTGTGGTAATGAGTGCACAAAGGGTGCAAAAGGTGTAGGAAATGCAACCACTAATTCACTAGTCTATTCATCAACACTAATATTAATAAGTAACTATATCACAACATCTATATTTTTCTTATGATTCCACAAATATCTATAAACAACATCTACAAATCTTTTAGTATCAAGCATAAATATGTCATTAATAACATTAGTCTTGATATCAACAAAGGTGAATCACTAGCAGTGCTAGGATGCTCTGGTAGTGGAAAGTCTGTACTAATAAAGCTTATGATAGGATTACTAAAACCAGATACAGGATCAATTCTTGTTAATGGCAAAGAAATAACCAACAACTTAAAAGAATCAGAGTTCAACAACATTATGAGCAAAATGAGTGTTTTGTTTCAAGGTGGTGCATTGTTTGACAGTCTAAATGTTAAACAAAATATATGCTTTGGTCTCAACAACTATCAACGCTTAACAAAATCAAAAATGCAACAAATAACACAGCAACATTTACAAATGGTTGGTCTTGAGGATGAAACTATGGATTTATACCCATCTGAATTGTCTGGTGGGATGCAAAAAAGAGTTGCTTTGGCTCGTGCACTTGCCAAAAAACCAGAAATAATCTTTCTTGATGAGCCAACAACTGGTCTTGATCCAATTTTAACAGAAACAATTGACAAGCTAATAATTAATCATTGCACCAACAAAATGACAACCATAACAATAACACATAACATTAAAAGTGCCTGTAGGATAGCAAACAAGATAGCTGTTCTAAATAAAGGAGGTATATCATGGTATGGTCCAACAATGGAAATACATAATGCTAAAGATGAGCTGACCAAAAAACTGCTGTATAGTGGTAATATTTAACAATAGGTTAAACATTAATCTCTATTAAGAGAAATCTTGCAAATATGATTAATATCATATAGCAACTATATACTGCTTTTCCATTAAAAAATAATTTTATCAAAAAAAATCAAGGTCTGGGCACTAGTGACAGAATAATGTATTTTATAAAAAATTTTCCAAAGAGAATAATGGTTTGAATTATTTCAATGCACAAACCACAAGTGTTGACCTATCAGCAAGATTGTGTGCATATTTTTAAGTTTAGTGATTATTTTTTAATAGCAAGCTCATAACTGTTTAGCTTGGTGTTATTATTTTGCTCTTTCATTTATAAAATAAATGAAATACTATAAATAATAAAAAATTATAAACACAAAAATCACAGTAAATGGTAATTATATTTACATCTCACTAATAAACTAATTAATATTTTAATGAATAGAGTATTATTAGAAAGCATTGAACCATTTGAAATTAACTTTGTTATTTAGGCAAAATCTTCCAATGCAACACAATGTTTTATAAATTAATGTGTTTCACTTATTGCTTTAGATTCTGTTGAATAGAAAATACTAGCTCATATTACAAATTATAGTGCTTACTACAGTAACAATAATATTATCTTTATAAATATATTTTTGTAGAATATTTCTCAGCTTTCTTAAAGATGCTTCTCTAGCATTAATTAAACAATATCCTTGTCCATAGGACTTCCAATAGTCTTCTTAAAATGTATAGTAAATTCTTTCTATAGCAAACAACTAAACTCTTAA